>DQVB01000116.1 GCA_015661985.1 Planctomycetota bacterium
GGCCGGTTCGCCTATTCCGACCGGCGGGCCTGCAAGGCGGGTTGAGGGCCGCCCGGCGCCCGATGGCTGGCCATCATCTCGTTTATGCTGTCGTACACTGAGCGATCCACCTGGAACGTCTCACCCGGAACGGCGGGCCATGGAGGCCTGGTGGCCGCTCGACCCATCGTACACATTGGCTGAACGTGAAAAGACAAAGAGGTGCGGCCATGCAGGCGTATCGACAGACGGCCCGCCAGCGGGCAGGAGGCGAACGGGAAACGATCCGCAGAGTTTTTCCACGACCCAGCGAGCTACGGCGGGGGGCCTACTGGCTGGTCGCTGCCCTCATGCTTGGCAGGCTGCTCACACCGGCCGCTCGTGCGCTTCCACCGTGTCTCTCCATGCCCGGCTCGTTCCCCTACGGGTTGGCCTACGACGGCCGCGTCTTGTGGTGCACCGACTTCGGCGAACATGCGCTGTACCGGGTGGACCTGAAGAAGCGCGACGCGGTTCGTGCCTTCGAGCTACCCGTTTCCGAGGCGGCGGGGCTGTGCTTTGCCGACGGGAAGCTGTGGTTTGCGGCTGACGGCGGGGTGTTCCAGCTGGATCCGCAGAGCGGCCTCTGTCGCCGTTGGCGGACATGGTCGCACGGTACACCCACGGGGTTGGCCTGCGACGGCAAGCGGTTGTTCGTGGCTGACCGCGCCGAGCGCCAGGTGACCGTCTTCAATCTGGAAAACCGGCGGATTGCGGCGCGGTTCGACACGCCGGGCCGTTGGCCTCGCGGAATGACCTATCATGACGGTTCGTTGTGGCTGGTCGATTCAGCCGACCGGGCGGTCTATCGCCTGTGTCCGGAAACGGGACAACTGCAAGGGGCCTTCGTCACCCCGGAAGGCGAACCGCGGGGGATCGAGTTCGTCGACGGGCTCTGGTGGTTCAGCCTGCGCAAGGGCCGCATACTAGCAGCCACCCGGGCCGAACCACTCGGCGCCGACGTGCCTGCCAACGCCATGAGGAGCAACCCCCTGCGAGTCAGAGTTCGCTTCGTTGCCGCCCTTGAAAACACTCTGCCGAAGCCTATCCGGGACGTCAGCCTGCGGCTGGCCGTTCCACCCGAGACGGCCCGACAACAGATCGAACAGTTGCAGTTCGACCCTCAGCCGACGGAGCTGCGGACGGACCGCTTCGGCCAACACGTGGCTGTGTACGGCTACCGACAGGTCGAGGCGGGCGAGAAACTTCGAGCCAGCTGGACTGCCGTGGCGCGGGTATGGGCCATCCGCTACACGCCGGACTGGAGAGCCGTCCGACCGGTGACCGAAGCCCCCGAACCGATCCGTAGCCTGTTCACGCAGGATGCGGGCGTACTGCGCTTGGATGCCCCGGCCATTCGCCGGGCGGCCAGTGAGGTGAGGGCCGGCGCGCAGAATGGGCTGGCATTGGCCGAAGCCATTCGAAATCACGTCATGAGCCGTATCCGATATGTCCGCGACGGGGCGTGGGACCCCGCCCCGGTCGTCTTGAAGCGCGGGACGGGGTCCTGCTCGGAGTACTCCTACGTGTTCACGGCGCTGGCCCGAGCGAACGGACTGCCGGTTCGATTCGTGGGTGCAACGGCCTTTCGTGGAACCTTGCCCTTCCAGCCCAGGGCCAACAGCAAACGGAAACACAACCAGGCCTCGTCGGAAGAGCCTTTCGAAGACCGCATCTTCCACCGCTGGGTGGAGGTCTACGTCCCACCCTTCGGCTGGCTGCCGTTGGACGTCAACCGCGACGACCGCCCCAAACCGCCCTTCCCTCGGCGCTACTTCCTGGCCCTCACCGAACGGCTTCTGGTCTTGTCGAAAACCAGTTGGGGGGACCGGCAGAATCTGGGGTCGAACTACCACGCCACGTTTGCCTTCGAGCTGGGCGAGAACACAGCCAGCCGGTCTGGTGTGAAGACAGAGCGGGTGGCCACCTGGCAGCTGCTTCCGGACGCCGATCTGTGGGACCGTCCCGTCAGTGGCGTCCTTGACCGTTCTGAATGACCGTGCCCCATTGTGGGACAGACGGGCCGCGGAAAATCCCAAATACGAAGCGCGAGAGCGCGAAACAAGCACGAAATCCGAAATTCCAATGTCTCGAATGTCTCAGACGTACCAGTGCACCACCAGATGCTGTGCCGCAACCGCCCCATAGCAGGCAGTGTTCTTGTCGTTGGGGGGTTCGGACATTCGGATTCGTTTGGACATTCGGATTTGGGCATTCGGATTGGCCGTTGGCGGCGTTGCACAACCCGCGCACGGCCATTTCGCCCCCGCGAGCGTCTCAACTGGCCGATTCGAGGCCTGCGGTGAGGCGCAGCAGCTGCCACTTCGAGGCATGCAGCTCGGTGAAGCGGTGGCGTCGCAGCGTCAAGCTCATGAAGAACGTCTTCTTGCGGCCTTCTTGTTCGAAGGTGACCGCATAAATCTGGCGCACGACATCAGAGTCCCGTTCCGTCCAGTATCCATCGGCTTTGTAGTATCGGGCCCGGGCCTCGGGGCCGAGGGCCAACAGCACGCGGATCTCCGGCTTGCGGAGGAACTCCTCCAGGTTTTCACGCGCGGAGGAACCTTCGTAGTAGACCTGCCAAACATTGCTATCCAACGGCACCCGGTCCTCGGGGAAAAGGGTCAGCTGAAAGGCCTTCTGGGGCTCGCGGGCCGCCAGCATGTCGAACCAGGCGGCGGCAAACTGGCGGGCTTCGCGGCCGATGAGCCATCGGTAGCTCAGCCACTGCGCGGGCGCCGCGGCGATCATCGTGGTCGAGAGGACCAGGCCAACCACGGCGGCCCGGCGGCCGATCACTGGGACATCCCCACGGGTGATCCGCACCAGCGCCAGTCCGCTGAAGAAGAGCCCCGCCACGGGCATGGTCCACAGGCCCGGATGGAAGAAGGCCAACGGGCTCAGCAGGCCGGTAATCAACCCCACGATGGCCGACGCGCTCACGGGGCGGTACTGGATGACATCCTCCTCCACCACTTCGCTCAAACGGGACTGGCCAGCCAGTTCACCAGACATCGATGCCTCCTGTTCTTATCCCTCTTGCTCCGCGGCTTTCTCTCGTTCCTCAGAAGAGGCCGCTCGTCCGCCGGCCCGGGCGGGAATGGGGCTGCCCGACCTGGTCATCAAGGAGCCCGAGCCGGCGACCTCCTCCACGGCCGAACGGAAGGCGGCATACTTGACGATGAACGCCCCGTTGGGGTCGAAGCGATGTTCTTCGCCCCGCCCCAGTCCGGCGGCGGAGACCATCCGCACCAGCCCCAGCCACTGGCGATCCGGAGCCAAGCCGAACATCATCCGCTTTTCGGGGTTGAAGCCTCCCCAGAGGAACTTGCGCGCCAGCGGGGCTGTGTGGAGCGACGCGGTGGTAAAACAGACCATCACCCACCCCACCAGCAGGGCGAAGGCGCCGCTGCCGATGCGATCGGCCACGGCCAGGAAACGCACCTTCGTCCTTGAAACGTACGTCGTGGCCATACGCAGTACCAGCAGACTGAGGCAGAAGATCAGCCACAGCGCTACGAAGTCGTGGAAGAGGGTGAACGAAGGCATGATGTCTTCGAGCCACTTGGCCAACGGCTCGAAGAAGTTGAAAGCGATCAGGCCCGCCAGGATGACGTTCACCAGGTTCAGGGCGTTGCCCCACATGCCCTCGCGGTAAACCGATGCGGCACAGGCCAACAGGATCGCCACCAGCAGCAAGGGGAAAATCACCGACATCAGGTTGTCCTATCGCTTCAGGTTGGCCTACTGCTTCAGTACGCGGATGACTTCGTTGAGCGAGGTAATTCCTTTGGCCACCAGCACGACGCCTTCCTCCTGCAGTCCGCGGGAGCCCATCTTCCGTGCAGCGGCTCGCAGGGCGTCCAACTTGGGCGTTGTGGCCAATGTCTGCCGGAAAGCCGGGTCGGCCACCAGCAATTCGAAGATGGCCGTGCGGCCGGCGAATCCGATGCCCATACATTCCGGGCACGGTTCGATGGGGTTCTGCGGTGGCCGGTAGAACAGCTGGACGCGGCCCGGGGGGATGCCCAATTGCTGGAGCACCTTGGGGGGCGGCGTGTACGCCTCCTTGCAATGCTCGCAGAGCTTCCGCACCAGACGCTGATTGAGCACCCCCAGGATCGTCTCGGCGAACTCCGCGGGCGGGACGCGCAGGGCCAGCACCCTGAGCAGGGCCTCGGCGCAGTCCTTGGCCCGCACCGTGCCGATCATCAGCCGGTCGTTGATCGTCTCCTGGCACATCAAACTGACCGTCTTGGCGTTGACCAGGTCGCGCACGACGACCACGTCGGGCTCCTTCAGAAAGACCTCCGGCAGGATCATGTCCGGCGTCTGGCCTTGAGCCCGGCTGTAGGTCCGCACCGGTATGTTCTCCACCTCTTCATACCGGTTCGTTTCCTCTTCGATCGAGACGAACTCGCGCAGGAAACGGTCCATGCTGCGCAGGGCAATGGTCACCGTCGTGCGGAGCCCATTGCCGGGCAGGGCCGAGAAGAGCACGAAACCGTGCGTCTGGCTCAACAGCTCCTTGAGCTGCTGCTGCATCTTGGGGCGCATGCCCAGTTGGTCGAAGTTTTCGAAGACCACCTTCTGGCCCTCGAACTGGATGAGCACCCGTTCACCGGTCGGCGTGCCCTGGCTGCTCAGCGTGGCGGCGAAGTCGTATTTGTTGTCGTACTTCAAGGCGAACTGGCCACGTTGCCGGCTCTGCCGGTCCTGGGGATTGAGCCCGCAGAGGATCTTCAGCGCCTCCAGGGCCGGGTCCGCCAGTTCACGATCCATCGGCTCGGCGGCGTGCCACACGCCGTCGACCAGCCAGCGGACGGCCACGGACTGCTGGGTGTAATCCAGCATGGCGGCATCGGCCCGGCGGGCCAGGGCGTCGGCCAGGATCACGCGGGCGTCGGTCA
>DQVB01000689.1 GCA_015661985.1 Planctomycetota bacterium
ATCCTATGCGGTATTAAGAAATCAGTAGTCGTAATACCGCAGCCAAGGAACCACGCCGTGCCCCGTGGGAAACACCCCGCCGGTTCCACCCTGGTCGAACTGTTGGTCGTGGTCGCCATCATCGGGATCCTGGTGGCTTTGATGCTGCCGGCCGTCCAGGCGGCACGGGAGGCAGCCCGTAAAGCGAGCTGCAAGAATAACCTGAAGCAGGTCGGCCTGGCGGTACATCACTACCACCTCTGCCTGGGAAGCTTTCCCCCCGGATACGTCTACAAGCCTCATCCCCGGGGAAACCAAGCGGGGTTCGGCTGGGCCGCCTTGGTCCTGCCCTACCTGGAGCAGGAAGCCGTCTACCGCCAGTTTGACTTTCGCGTGCCCATTTTCCACCCCATCAACCGCGTGCCCCGAGAGAGGCATTTGGCCGTTTACCTTTGTCCCACCGATCCGATCACTGAAAGGCAATTCGTGAAAATGGGTGCCTCGTCGCCCGAGCGCTACGCGATGGCCAGTTACGTGGGCAATTTCGGTTCCCCCGATCTGGACCTCACCCCCGACTGCAGCGACGGCGTGTTCAGCCGCAATAGTGCCACGCGCATGGCCGACGTCACCGACGGCCTGTCAAACACGCTGTTTGTGGGGGAGCGAGTCAACGGGGTTCGGCTGCGCGGTTCACGTGGCATCCAGGGCCCTGGCGCAAGTGCGGGTTGGTCGCCTGTGCCGTTTCACGGGGACCACGGCCTGCACATGCATTACGAAACGACGTGGGCCGGCGCCGTGCGAGACCTCAACGACCCGGCGGACGATCATGGCCACATGGTGCTTTTCCACGCCGCCCATACGCCGAACTCGCTTCAAACGGACGATCGCGACATCACTGCACCCCATTCCGGTGTGGCCCAGTTCCTGCTGGGTGACGGTTCGGTACACGCCATCAGCGAAACGATCGATGCGGCCGTCTACGCGGCGCTGGCGACGCGGTGCGGCGGCGAAGCAGTTACCGCTCGTTAGCCCCAAAAGGGCGCGGGGCAGATCAAGCCGCAGGCCGGCGCCGCCGGGGACCGCGCCATTCACAGGCCGCTGTGGCCGCGGCGCCGACAGCGTCTCGGGGTTGGCCGATCGGACTCAGTGGGTTCAGGAGCCCGTCTCCCGTCAGGCCTGCTGGGCCATCTTCAGCCCGGCTTGCTCGTCTTCGGCGATATGAAAGACCAGTTCGAAGCGGGCTGTTTCCATGACTTCCATGACCTCGGGACGAACCGAATGGAGAACCAGCTTTCCCCCCGCCTGTTCGAAACGGCGGTGCACGGCCGCCAACCAACTGAGGCGGAGACTGTCGATCGATAGCACGTCGCCCAGGTTCAGGAGCACTTTGCGACGGAAGCCATCGGGTCCCAAATGCCGCTCGACCGCCTCGACCTCCGGCAAACCCGTATCATGGGGGCTCAGGCGCCTGAGCAACTTCAGCCGCAGTACGCCTCCATCATCGGATACCAGCTTCACTTCCATCGGAATAGCCCACCTGTACACCGAAGGCCCGTTGGCATAGCCCAAGTGCGGAAATGTCGTCGCCCATCGTGGGGCACGCAGCCGACGGACACGCCCGTCGCCACTTGGCTGCCTCCTCCGCTACTCATTCCAGTTAGTTTAATGGCTGCGTCCCGTGACGGCTACACCGCCGGCGTGCGACACACGTGCAAAGCGGAGTTTCGCGCTGGTGCATACTGCCAAGCAGATCTTCCGAACCGGGCGAACGAGCCCCCTGGGGGTCTGCGCACTCATTCCCCCCGGGCGCTTTGCGCGCGACGCGGCGCAGTGTATCGTAGGTCTGGGCTCGGGGCCCAGGGATGCGCTCGGTTGGTCAGGTGCCCAGCCGCTGGCCGGTAGCTCGTTGGACGCGTCTTGAACGGGAGAGGTGGTAGTCGGATGCAACGACCAGCGATGGGGTTGACGGCGTGCTTGGCGATCTTGGCCGCTGGCGCCGCGGCCGCGGCGGTCCCGCCGACCTCCGTGGAAGGCCGGCTCGGTGGCGTGGCGTTTCTGGCCAGCCAGGCGTCGGCCGAGCAGTTGGGGCCCGAGGCAAGGGCCGCCGCCCGGTTGGCTCGGAAGCTGGTCGGGGCCCAATGGATCTTCACCTGCGCCGCGGGCCAGTTCGTCAGTGAGGACGGTCAGCCGGTAGATCTGGAACGCTTCCGCGTGATTTGGCATCACCAGGGCGATTCAGCCGAATTGACCGGGCCGCTTTATGAGGAGCGGTCGATCGAGTCGCTCCGTCGTTACGCTGGCCAGGGCGGTGGGCTGTTTCTTTCCGGGGCTGCCTTGGCGTTGGTGGGGCCTTTGGAAGTGGACGCGGCCCAGCCTCGGTTGGCCGGCCCGGGCAAAGACGGCTACCTGGCCCAGTTGATCCCCGCCGTAGAGGACCACCCGGTTTTCGAGGGGCTCAGCAAACAGGGCGTCGATCTGGATCCCAGGGTGGGCGGCAATCCGCGGGTGGTCACGGTGCCGATCACCGATGCCGGCTTTCCGGCCTTCGCCGACTTCCATGGTTCCGGTGGGCCGCGCGGCGGGCTGCTGTTGGCTCGAGCGGCTGCCGGTGGGGAAAACCCCTTGGTGGAGTATGCCCTGGGCCGTGGCCGGGTGATCGTTATGGGCTGGCGTCTGCCCCATTACAGCCACCGGACCAATGCCCACCGAGACAACCTGGAGCGATTGACGGCCAACATCCTCACCTACTTGGGCGAAGGGCGTCGTTGGCGGCCCCTGCATGCCGAGAGGGTCGCCTCGCGGGCTTCCGGGCCCAGGATTACGGATGATCAGTGGCGCGCGTTGGAGATGGCCGTCAGCGATTTGATCCAGACGTTTGGCGATCGGTATCCGCGCGGACGCGACTATTTGGAGGAATTGTGTCGCTTGAAGGAGGCCTATCGGGCGCGGGCCGCGGGCGGCGATTCGGACGCGCTCGACGCCGCGATTGAGCTGCAGCAGGTGGTTCGCCGTTTCCACCGTCTCCAGCAGGAAGCACTTTTGGCCAACCCCCTGTTGGATTTCGACCGGCTGCTGGTCGTGGAGCGCCGTGAAAACAGACTCGGTCTGCCGGCCAATTGGCAAAGCAACTCGAGCCTGCCAGCCACGGGCTACGACAACCGGCTGGCCATCCTCGATCCTCTGCGCCCCGGAGGGCAACTGACCACGCTGTACCGTCCCGACGGTGGACGTTTCGTGGGCGATGTGGATCTCCACTTCGATGCCGACCGGCTATTGTTTTCCATGCCCGGCCGCCACGGCCGCTGGCAAGTGTTCGAGATAGGCATCGATGGATCGCACCTGCGTCAGCTTCCGCTGATCGACGAACCGGACGTGGACAACTACGACGCCTGCTATCTGCCGGACGAGAGCATCGTGTTCACCTCCACGGCCACCTTCGTCGGCGTGCCCTGTGTCTACGGCAGTTCCCATGTGGCGAACCTCTACCGCCTGGCTCCGGATGGATCGATCCGCCAGCTGACGGTGGATCAGGACCATGACTGGTGCCCCACGGTGACCCCCACCGGCCGGGTGCTCTACCTCCGCTGGGAGTACAGCGACCTGCCCCATTCCAATTCGCGGATTCTCTTCCACATGAACCCGGACGGCACGGGCCAAGCCGAGTACTACGGCAGCAATTCCTTCTTCCCCAATTCGTTCTTCTATGCGCGTCCTGTTCCCGGCCACCCGACGATGGTGGTGGGCATTGCCACAGGCCATCACGGGGTGAAACGTTCCGGCCGACTGCTGCTGGTGGATCCGGCCCGAGGCCGGCAGGAGGCCGAGGGCGTAGTGCAGGAGATCCCGGGGTGGGGGAAGCCCGTAGAGCCTGTTATCCTCGATGCGCTGGCCGACGGCTGCTGGCCCCAGTTCCTGCACCCCTATCCATTGAGCGAAAAGTACTTCCTCGTCTCTGCCAAGCCGTCCCCTTCGGCACCCTGGGGCATTTATCTGGTCGATGTCTTCGACAACATGGTGCTCATCAAAGACCGACCGGGCTACGCCTTGTTGGAACCGATACCAATCCGCCAAACGTCCAAGCCGCCGGTCGTGGAAGACCGCACGGACCCGAAGCGCAAAGATGCCGTCGTGTTGATGACCGACGTTTATCGCGGTGGGGGATTGGCGGGGATCCCCCGGGGCACGGTCAGGAAGCTCCGCCTGATCACCTATCACTTCAGCTACCGGGGCATGGGCGGCCTTCTGGGTGCGGTGGGCATGGACGGGCCGTGGGACGTCAAACGCGTGTTGGGCACGGTGCCGGTGGAAGCGGACGGGTCCGCCAAGTTCCGCGTGCCTGCCTACACGCCGATCGCTGTCCAGCCGTTGGACGCTGAGGGTAAGGCCCTCCAGCTGATGCGCAGCTGGTTTACGGCCATGCCGGGCGAAGTGCTCAGCTGTGTGGGCTGCCACGAAGCGCAGAATACCGCCACGCCCAACCTCCAGACGATGGCCGCCCGGCGGCCGCCGTCGGAAATCACGCCTTGGTACGGACCGGCGCGCGGGTTCAGCTTCGCCCGGGAAGTGCAGCCGGTTCTGGACCGCTACTGCGTCGGCTGCCACGACGGTTCGCAGGACAGCGACGCCGGGGCGATCGACTTGCGCGGATCGGCGCTGATCACCGACTGGACGTCGGCCATCTCCGGCCATGTCGACCCCAGCGTGGGCGGGAAGTTCTCCGTGGCCTACGCCAACCTTCACCGCTTCGTCAGACGCCCCGGAATCGAAAGCACGATCCGGCTGCTTGTGCCCATGGAGTTCCACGCCGATACCACGGAACTGGTCCAGCTGTTGACCAAAGGCCACCACGGAGTACGCCTGGACCGTGAAAGCTGGGACCGGCTGGTAACCTGGATCGATCTGAACGCCCCCTACCACGGCACGTGGGGCGAGATTGCGGGGACCGAGGCGGTGCGGCCCATGTGGAAGCGGGCCCGCCAGATGCGATTGCGCTACACGGGCATGGACGACGACCCGGAGGCGACAGCCGCCGTGGCGCGGCTCTCGGCGCCGATCGAACCCCGGCTCCCCTCCCCCCACGACTCGCTGGACACCTCCCGGCCGCCCCGCCCCGATTGGCCCTTCGACCCGGGCGAGGCCCGGCGGCGCCAAGCCAGACTGGGCCGCGGCGAACAGACGGTGGACCTGGGCAAAGGCGTAAAGCTCCAACTGGTGCGGATCCCGCCGGGAAAGTTCGTCATGGGTTCCACCGACGGGTGTGCAGACGAACGCCCGCCGTCGGCCGTACGGGTGGAAAAGGCCTTCTGGATCGGCCGCTTCGAGGTGACCAACGAGCAGTTCGCCCGCTTCGACCCGAGCCACGACAGCCGCGTCGAGCCGATGCACGGGTATCAGTTCGGTATCCGGGGCTACCCGGTCGACAAACCGCGCCAGCCCGTGGTACGGATTTCATGGGACGAGGCGATGACCTTCTGTCGTTGGCTCTCCCAACGCACCGGCCGCCGCTTCAACCTCCCCACCGAAGCCCAATGGGAGTATGCTTGCCGCGCCGGTTCGGACCGCCACTTCTGGTACGGTGACCTGGACACCGACTTCTCGCCCTTCGCCAATGTGGGCGACGCCACGTTGAGCCAGTTCGCCTTGGATACGTACATCCAAGTCAAACTCGTGCCCAATCCGAACCGCTACGATGACTGGGTCCCCAAAGACGAACGCTACGATGACGGCGGCTTCGTGTCCGTGCCCGTCGGCAGCTACCAGCCGAACCCGTGGGGGCTGTACGACACGCACGGCAACGTCTGGGAATGGACGCGCTCGCTGTACCGGCCGTACCCCTACGACGACCGGGACGGGCGCAACGATCCGCGGGCTACGGGCAAGCGGGTCGTGCGAGGCGGTTCGTGGTACGACCGACCACGGCGCTGCAGTGCGGCGTTCCGGCTGGCCTATCGGCCCTATCAGCGCGTCTTCAACGTCGGCTTCCGCGTCGTGCTGGAAGAAGACTGACGGCCCTCGACGCCCGCCAAAAGCGGCCGAGCAGCAAGCCCGCTCCACCCGCCGGGCTTGGAACCACCCCGGCAGCTCACCCCTTGGCCCGGCGATACCGCTCCAATACGGCATCCCAGTCGATCACGTGATAGAAGGCCGCCACGTAATCGGCCCGGCGGTATTGGTATTTCAAGTAATACGCGTGTTCCCAGACGTCGATCCCCAGGATCGGTGTGTGACCGTGCATCAGCGGGCTGTTCTGGTTCGGTGTATCTTCGACGACCAATCTGCCGCCGGAGTCCAGGCTGAGCCAGGCCCACCCGCTGCCGAATCGCCCCAGGGCCGCCGCGGTGAACTTCTCGCGGAAGGCGTCGAAGCCGCCCAGATCGGCCTGAATCGCCTGGGCCAATTCCCCCGAAGGCTCGCCCCCCTTGCCCGGGCCCATGACGGTCCAAAACAGACTGTGGTTGGCGTGCCCCCCGCCGTGATTGCGCACCGCTGTCTTGATCGTGTCGGAAACTTGGGCAACGCCCGCCACCACCTCCTCGACCGGCTTGGCCTCCCACTCCGTCCCCCCGATCGCCGCGTTGAGCTTGTCGATGTACGCCTGGTGATGCCTGGTGTGGTGGATCTCCATCGTCCGCGCATCGATGTGGGGCTCCAAGGCATCGTACGAGTAAGCCAGTTGGGGTAGTGTGTACGCCATTGTCCTTTCTCCATGGGCAAGCTGCGGCAACGGCCCGGGCACAGCCGGACAGAACCAGGGGGAGCCGGTCCGCCGGTCGCCTCCCACCTGCGGGGCCACCGCCACAAGGGTTCGACAGTCACCTCGACCAACCCAGCTGCCTCGCCCCGCCCGAGCAGGGCAGTTTTTGGCAGCTGATGTTGGTGAAATTATACGCCACCACGCCGGCCGGGCAACCCGGCAATGGCCGCCGGCCTTGCTCAGGGCGCGACCCGCTCGGCTCGGCCTGGAGTCCTGCCACCTCAGCCGACCCGGTCAGGAGAGGCCGCTCCCGGCTCCTACTTGGATCCCGGTTCTGCTCTGTTCGATCGTGAGAAGAGGCTCTATTTTACCCACAGTCCGGATGATAGCTTCGCCCAATCGACCTTACAGTTTACGCAAGATGGCACCTCGGCGGGGAGTAATGGCTTCTTCGTTTCCCAGCCGGTGCCAGAGCCGCCTGGCGTTTTGTTGTTCACGCTTGTCGTCGGCCTGGTCGCCCTGCTTCGGGGCCGCCACTGTTGGAAAGCGCGTTCCGTGGGCCATTCGGCACGCCCTCAGTCTGGGGCCGATCCCGTCCGCGCCACCTTCAGGCCTTTCCGCCTGCGACGGCCGGTCCGGCGCGCCGTTCCGTGTGCCGGCAGGGAACGAGGGTTCAGACGTCGCTCGTCAGTTTGTCGTAGAACTCCACGTACTTGTCACGTTCTTCACCGCGGCGGGCGGCGATGGCGGCCCGTGGATGCTGATTCAGTTGGCCCGTGATGTTGTACTCCACGTACGGCCCCCACTCCACCACCCTGCGGAGCGGCTGGAGATAGTCCTGCAGTACTTGGTAGATCGGGCGGATGTGGAATTTGGGGTTACGCAAGAAACCGATCAAGAGCTCCATGGGACAGTTGCCTGCGCCGCGGCCCAGGCCTGCCATGGACGCGTCCACGCGATTGGCCCCGTGGATAATGGCTTCGATCGTGTTGGCGAAGGCCAGCTGCTGGTTATTGTGGGCGTGCATTCCCACCATCTTCGCATCGGACCTGGCGTACTCCATGTACTTCTTGACCAGGATCTCGATCTGCTCGGCATAGAGCGAGCCGAAGCTATCGACGACTACCAGAACCGAGGCGGGCGTGTTGGCCAAGACCTCCAGCGCTTGTTCGATCTCCGTCTCGGTGGCCGTGGAGACGGCCATCAGATTTGCGGATACCTCGTAGCCCTTTTCCGCCGCGTCGTGGATCATGTCCACCGCCTCAGAGACCTGGTGGACGTAGAAGGCCACCCGGATCATGTCCAGCACGCTTTCGCTCTTGGGCAGCACATCCGTTTGCCAATCCGATTTGCCGGCGTCGCACATGGCTGCCAGCTTCAAGGGCGTGCTGTTGTCGCCCACGATGCGGCGGATGTCTTCTTCGTCGCAGTGTTTCCAGGGGCCGAAGTTGTCCGGGGGGAAGAGCTTCTTGGAGTTCTTGTAGCCGATTTCCATGTAATCGATACCTGCTGCCACGCAGGTCTCGTAAATGGCCTTGACGAAATCGTCGTCGAAGTGGTGGTCGTTGATCAGACCCCCGTCGCGGACGGTACAATCGAGCACCTTCAGTTCGGGACGGTACGTAATCCAGGGAGCAGGCACCGAGAATGTCTCCAGCAGGAAAGGGGTAGGGGACAAACGGGCATGGTGTGCCCTTCCACCGCGGGCCAGCCCCGGAGCCGGCTGGCCCAAACCCGGCGGCCAAGTCGCTCTGGCGGACGCCCCCGGCAGGGTCGCGGCCCGGCGGTCACCCGGGTCACCCGAGTAATTTGGCGTACCTGCGGCCGGCTGTCAACCGACTGGTCGGGGTGCGAGGCGCCTCCGCCGCGCTGAGCCGGTCCGGGCGGGCGGCGAGGATCCCAAAGGCGGCGCCCGTCGCCCAGCCGCTGGCTGCAGCCACACAGCCAGCCTGGCCGAGCGCGAGGGGCGGTGGTTGTCAGCGGGGCGAGCCAGATCTATGCTTGCCCAGGGAGCCCTCCGTGGGC
>DQVB01000627.1 GCA_015661985.1 Planctomycetota bacterium
ATACTATTTGCGGAAGCGCAACAGGGAGTTGCAACGACAGACCATCCGTGCGGGCCAACGGGCCGCATGACGCCTGATCGCGCACGGTGATTTAGGGGTATAGTGTCCACGAAAGTGATATCGGCCTCCAGGCCGGTTTTTGGGGTAACTTGCCATCGATCGAGGGCAAGTTTTCCCCTTTTGGCAGGAGGCCAAGCCATGGATCTTACCCCAAGTTTCACCAGGTCGTCAGGAGGAGTTTCGCTGGCCCTTCGGCGTGGGCTGGGTGGCTCGGGCCAGTTGCGCCGGAAGCTGTGGGGCCTGGAGTCGCTTGCCCTGGTACCCTGAAGGGCGTCCCTGCCGGCGCCCCACGAGGCGACGCCTGCCGGCCGTGTCCGACGTTGTGCAGCCTCACGAGAGCCACCAACCGGGCAAGGAGCCGATCGTGGTGGTCACGCGGCTCACCCCGCTGCAGCGTCGTCTGCCCCAGTTGTTCCACATCCCGGCGTCAATCTACGCCCCCTGATGCCTCCTGGGGAAGAGACCCGAAGTTGGAGACGGCACCCTCATGGCATGGGACAAGCTGGGGTGAATCGGAGATAGCAACAGACGAGCCGTCCGGGACCGAACCGCTCACGTCGACCGGCGCGGTCAGCACCGAGTGATCAGCCGGGGGCGGTGAACGAGACGACCGACGCAGCGGGGTCGAAGTTTGGCACAGGGAGCGTTTCCACGGGCGGCTGGGTCCAGTTGCCGGCCGTATCACAGTGAGGAGCGGACGCCTCGGTTCACATCGCATGCGCCGCAGCTTGGCGATTGCGTCTGGCTCACAGGGCGGTCTGAACCGCAGGTGCCGGAGCGATCGGTCGTGCGGTAGAATGGGAAGCGGCGGGCCGGCCGTGTTCCGACAACGAAGAGAAGAAAGGACGTGGCGATGATCCATATCGACTACCAGCTGAGGCCCGAGGACTTGAGTGGAAGAATCGAGCGGATGTGGCAGCTTTCCGGGGCCAAGATTCTTTCCATCGAAGCCACGGCGGACCAGCGCCAGGGGACGCCGGTTTTCACCGTCGCGGGGCGGTACCGCGCCCAGGGCTGGACGGAATGGACGCAAGGTTTCCAGTTCGGGTCGGCCATCCTGCAGTTCGACGCCACAGGAGAGGAACAGTTTCTCCAGATCGGCCGGGAGAGCACGTTCCGCCACATGGCCGTGCACGTCACGCACATCGGCGTCCACGACCACGGGTTCAACAACGTCAGCACCTACGGCAACCTTCGTCGTCTGATGCTGGAAGGCCGCATTCCGCACGACCCGAACGAGCTGGCTTACTATGAGTTGGCCCTGAAGACGAGCGGCGCGGTCCAGGCCAGCCGCTGGAGCCGGACGAGCGACGGCGACGGCTACATCTATTCGTTCAACGGCCCCCATTCCCTTTTTTCGGACACGATCCGTTCGCTCCGGGCCCTGGCCCTGGCCCACTACCTGGGCCACCAACTCATGGGCGAAAACGACCAGCCCATCAGCTTGTTGGGCCGCCTGATCCAACACGCGCGCACCACGGCCCGGTACAACGTCTATTACGGCGAGGGCCGGGACCTGTACGACGTGCGCGGGCGAGTGGCCCATGAGAGCATCTTCAACCCCAACGACGGTCGGTACCGCTGCCCGAGCACCCAGCAGGGTTTTTCGCCCTTCAGCACGTGGACTCGCGGCTTGGCCTGGATCGTGGCCGGCTATCCCGAACAGCTGGAGTTCCTGGAGATTCTGGCGGATGAAGAGCTGGGGCCGTTCGGCGGCCGCGAGTCGGTTCGACAGATGATGCTGCGGGCAGCCACGGCGGCCGCGGACTACTATCTCGAAGAGATGCCCACCGACGGCGTGCCTTACTGGGACACGGCTGCCCCGGGGCTGGCCGCGCTGGGCGACCACCGCGACCGGCCGGCCGATCCGCTGAACGATTTCGAGCCGGTGGACAGTTCGGCGGCGGCCATCGCCGCCCAGGGCCTGTTGAGGCTGGGACGGTACCTGGATGCCCGCGGCGACCGAGCCGCAGGCCAACGCTACCGCCAAGCGGGGTTGACGGTGCTCAGCACCCTGTTGGACGAGCCCTACCTGAGTACCGACCCCGATCATCAAGGGCTCTTGCTCCATACCGTTTATCACCGCCCCCGCGCTTGGGACCATGTGCCGGAAGGTTCGAAGATCCCGCGCGGCCAGTCGTGCATGTGGGGCGATTACCATCTCCGCGAGGTGGCCCTTTATGTCCAGCGGATCGCCCGGGGTGAGCCCTACTACACCTTTTTCGGCCCCGCGGAGCGGTGAACAAGGCGGACGGGCGCCGCCCTTTGGAGGCGGATTGCCTCCCCGCAGCGGCTCTGGGCGGAGTGGCTCGAGCGAGGAGATTTGCCGGCTGCCGGTTGCATGCTGCCGGGACGGCAAGCACAATCGGGGTAGCCGCTGGCTGTGCTCACCGGAGCCGTTTGGGTTTCCGTTGGCTTTGGCCTGCGAGGAACTGGGTGACGCGTGTGATCAGTTCGAGGTTGATGGACAAGGGAGCGAGCGATGAAGTTCTGGTCGATGACGGGGGTTTGGATGGCGAGCGTCTTGTGGTGCACGGGCGGCTTGGCCGCTTCGTGGGAGCCGGCCCGGGCGCCGCTCATGACGCGGTGGGCCGAAGACGTGTCGCCGGATCATGTGCATCCGGAGTATCCGCGTCCGCTGATGGTTCGGTCCGAGTGGCTGAACCTGAACGGCCTGTGGCAGTTCGGGCCGGCCGCGCCGGGCCAAGAGCCGCCGGTGGGCCGCGAGTTGTCGGCTCGGATCCTGGTCCCCTTTCCCGTGGAGTCGGCCTTGTCGGGCGTGATGCGGCGGCACCCCAGGGTGTGGTATCGGCGCACGTTCCAGGTGCCCGAAGGATGGCAGGGGCGGCGCGTGCTGCTCCATTTCCAGGCGGTGGATTGGGAGGCCACCGTGTGGCTGAACGGCCACCGGCTAGGTGCGCACCGCGGCGGCTACGACGGGTTTTCTTTCGACGTGACCGACGCGCTGCGACCGGAGGGCTCGCAGGAGTTGATCGTCGGGGTGTTTGATCCGTCCGATGGGGGCGACCAGCCACGGGGCAAGCAGGTCAACCAACCGCGGGGCATCTGGTATACCCCTTCGACTGGTATTTGGCAGACCGTGTGGCTGGAGCCGGTTCCGCAGACCTACATCCGAGGCCTGGCCATCGTGCCCGACGTGGATGGCCGCTCGGTGCGTCTGCGCGCGGACGTAGCGGGCCCGATGGCCGGGCACCAGATCGAGGCTGAGGTCGAATTGCCGGGCGGGACGGCCGGGCCGGGGGGTCGGTTGGGTCGGGCACGAGGCGAGCCAGGCAGTGAACTGCGCATCTCCATGCCCGCGGACATGCGACTGTGGTCACCGGAAGATCCGTACCTTTATCGGCTGACGGTGCGGCTGCTCGCCGGCCAGCCGGCGGTCGACGGCGGGCCGGTCGATGAGGTGCGCAGCTACGTGGGCATGCGCAAAGTGGACCTGGCCAAGGACCAGGACGGCTTCCTGCGGATCCGCTTGAACGGGCGGTTCGTGTTCCAGATGGGCCCGCTCGACCAGGGTTTCTGGCCCGACGGGTTGTACACGGCGCCGACGGATGAGGCGCTGCGGTACGACATCGAAATGATCAAGCAGTTGGGCTTCAACATGGCTCGCAAACATGTGAAGATCGAGCCCGAGCGGTGGTACTATTGGTGCGACCGCCTGGGGCTGCTCGTCTGGCAGGACATGCCCAACGGAAACAACAGCACGCCCGAGTCGCGCGTGCAGTTCGAGCGAGAGTTGACGCGGTTGGTGGAAGGGCGGGGCAACCACCCGTCGATCATCATGTGGATCGTTTTCAACGAGGGGTGGGGGCAGCACGACACGGAGCGCTACGTGGCCAAAGTGCGGAGGTTGGACCCCACGCGTTTGGTTTCCTGCGCCAGCGGGTGGAAGGACGTCGGCGCCGGCCACATCCTGGACATCCACCGTTACCCTGGCCCGGCGGCTCCGGAGCCTCAGCCGGAGCGGGCCACCGTGCTGGGTGAATTTGGCGGCTTGGGCCTGGGGGTGGACGGCCACACCTGGGCCCCGAAGAGCTGGGGCTACCGTGGCACGGAGAGTTCGGAGGAGTTGACGCGGCGCTACGAGCATCTGCTGCGGCGGGTGTGGGGCTACCAGAAGTCCCACGGGCTCTCGGCGGCCGTCTACACCCAGATCACCGATGTGGAAACGGAATGCAACGGGCTTCTGACGTACGACCGGGCCGTGGTCAAAGTGGACGTGGCGCGCGTGGCGGCAGCCAACCGGGGCCGCGTGCCCAAGCTGGAAGTGTTGGTGCCCACGTCTCAAGCCGAAGGGATCCCCTGGCGGTACACGTTCAGCCCGCCCGATGAAGGCTGGACAAAACGGGGCTTCGACGACAGCGCCTGGAGCGAAGGCCCGGGCGGTTTCGGCACCCCCAAAACGCCCGGGGCGGTGGTACGGACCGAGTGGTCCGGGCCGGAGATTTGGCTGCGCCGCTGGTTCACTTTGCCCGAAGTCGGCTCCCAGCGGCTGGCCGTGCTCGTGCACCACGACGAGGACGTGGAGATTTATTTCAATGGTGTGTTGGCGGTGCGCCAGTCGGGACATACGGTCGACTACGAAGAGCTGCCCGTGCGGCCCGAAGCGCGGCGGGCGCTGAAGGCGGGCCGCAACCTGATGGCCGTCCACTGCCGCCAGACGCGCGGCGGCCAGTATATCGATGTGGGCATCGCGCGAGTGGTGATGCCGGAACGGTGATCGGGACCTGAGGAGACATCCGGGGCGGTCACCACGGTTTTCCTTTTTGGGGCGGGCCGGGCGGCGGAGACCGGTTCTGCCGGTCCTGCCGACTTGGGGCCGCGGGGCGGACGGCCAATCGCTTCCAAAGCTGGTTTCTGGGCTTCACGTCGGCATGCGCCCGAGGTTCGAGCTACCCTTGAACAATCGGTGCGCGAACTGTTTCGGCTGTAGCAAGGAAAACCCCAAACGATGAAGCCTGCCCGCCCAAAAGTGCTGTTGGCTGACGAGAATTCCGCCGCGCTGGAAACCGTGTCCACCTGGCTGGAAGAGGCCGGATATGAGGTGCGCCGAGTCGGGGACGGACGGAGGGCCCTTGCGGCCGCAGAATCCGACTGCCCTGATTTCCTGCTCGCCGGTCGGCTTACCCCCCCGGAAGACGCCTCCCAGCTGTGCCGGGCGGTCCGGGGGCTCTGTCTGTCCCGCTACGTTTACATCCTCGTCCTCGCATCCCCAGACAGCTTGGAGGAAATGGTTCGCGCCTTCGAGGCGGGGACCGATGACTTCTTGGCCGGGCCGCTGCGCCGCAAAGAGCTGTTGGCCCGGATGCGCGCCGGCGCCCGCGTCCTGGAGCTGGAACGCCGCCTGAGCGAAATGGCCCGCACCGACGCCCTGACCGGCCTGGTCACCAAGCGCACCTTTTACGCCGCCCTCCACAAGGAATGGTCACGATCCCAGCGGGCCCGGCTGCCCCTGTCCTGCGTGATGCTGGATATCGACTTCTTCAAACGGGTCAACGACCTGCACGGCCACCCGGCCGGAGACGCCGTGCTCCAGGCCGTGGCCCATATGCTGGAGAAGAACTCCCGGGCCAGCGATACGGTCTGCCGGTATGGGGGTGAAGAGTTCTGCGTCATGCTGCCGGAGACTCGCGAAGACGACGCGGCCATCTGGGCCGAACGCGTCCGCTCGCGCCTGGCTGAACTGGTTATCCCCGTCGGGGACAAGAAGCTGCGAGTCACAGGGAGCCTCGGCGTGGCCGAGCGCCAAGAGGATACACAAACGCCCGAGCAGCTGGTGGACCGGGCCGACCAGGCCCTGCTGGGCGCCAAACAATCGGG
>DQVB01000652.1 GCA_015661985.1 Planctomycetota bacterium
AGGAACAGCCAAAGGAAAGGAGCAAACTTCAGTGAACGGTCAATTGACACGGCGAGCGTTCTGCCGATGGGGCATGGCGACGGCCTTCAGCGGCCTGAGTTTCACCGCGTCCGCAGCAGGGCGACGCAGCACGCGCCCAGGAGCGAACGACCGGATCGGGCTCGGGTTCATCGGCGTGGGCAACCGCGGCAGGCAGCTCATGGACGCCTTTCTCCACCACGACGACGTCCGTGTCGTGGCATTGTGCGACGTGGATCAGACGATGTTGGCCAAAGCGGTCAAGAAGCTCAGCGAGCGGGTCGATACGTGCAAAGACTTCCGTCGGCTGCTGGAACGCAAGGACATCGACGCCGTGGTCATCGCCACCCCGGACCATTGGCACGCGATCCAGACGGTGGAAGCATGCAAGGCGGGCAAGGACGTCTACGTGGAGAAGCCGCTGTCGATCACGGTGCAGGAAGGCCGGATCATGGTGCGTGCCGCCCGCAAGTACGGCCGAGTGGTCCAGGTGGGCACGCAGCGGCGCAGTTCGCCGCCGTGCCGAAAGCTGGCCGAACGCGTCCAACGCGAGGAATTCGGCAAAATCTGTCTGGCCCGCTGCTACAGGATCAGCAACATGTTCCCGACGGGCATCGGTCGAGCCAGGCCCACGGCACCGCCACCAACGCTCGATTGGGACTTGTGGCTGGGTCCGCGGCCGATGCGACCCTATCAGCCGACCATCGCGCCGTACAAGTTCCGCTGGTGGCAACTGTACTCGTCCCAAGTGGCCAACTGGGGCGTGCACTACCTGGATGCAATCCGCTGGTACTGCGGCGAACTGGCTCCGGCATCGGTCTGTGCCATGGGCGGCCGGTTCGCCGTGGACGACGATCGGACCATTCCGGATACGATGGAGGTGGTCTTCCAGTTCGCATCCGGCCGGCTCGCTATTTTCGGCCAGTACGAGACGAGCCAGACGCGGGCGTTCCCGTACGGCGACGTCGAGCTGCGTGGCACGAAGGCCACCCTCTACACCAGCAGCAACGGATATCGCGTCGTGCCGGAACGGGGCGGGCAGTTCCAGGACCCGAGCCCGCGAGCAGAGCCTGAAGAGTATCACGAACCGCTCAGCGACGCCGACCAGGCCGTGCTACACACCCGCAACTTCCTCGACTGCATGCGCACACGCCGGCAGCCGAACGCGGACATCGAGACCGGCCACCGCTCGACCACCTTCTGCCTCATCGCAAACATATCGCTCGCCATCGGCCAGCGACTCGAATGGGACCCGCAGGCGGAACGGTTCACCAACTCAGACGAAGCGAACCAGATGCTGCACTACGAATATCGCAAACCGTGGAAGCTGCAACTGTGACGGATGCCTCCGGCCGGTGCGCGCCGCATCCTGCATCCCTGACAGCGAGAAGCTGGGTTGGCGTGCCTGTTGCCCGGGGGCTCACAGGCACTTGCGCTGAGGCCGGCCGTCAAAGCGGGGTGTCCCAGCGCACGACGCCTGCGCATTCGCCTGGCCCAGGCTCGCGACTGCCGGCACCTACGCCGTTTATGCCTACATCTGGGAGGACAACAACCCGGAGAACTTCACCCTGCTGCTGAACGGTCGCGTGGTGGCACGCAACCACTTCAGCGGCGTGACAGGCGAATGGCACCGGCTCGGCCCGTGGCTCGTTACTGTGACCGACGGTAAATATCGAGCTGACCGGCTTCCGCGGCGCGATCAACATCTTGGGAATCGAGCTGTGGCGAAGGCGCTGGTTCCAACGCTGTCGGCGCTGGCTGCGATGTGACCAGTTACCAACCGGGCCGGCGGACAACGCGCCTGGTTGCCGGCGACAGATCAGCGCGGCCTACGGGCAAACGTGCGCCAATCGGGACGTTGAGGCCGACCGAGTGATCCACAACGGAGCCCGGTCCTCGTGCGTGGAATGGGCAATCCCGGACGTCACCCTTCCCGGCCTCCCCCATCGAGAGGGAGGAGGAAAATTTTGAAGACACGATCTGAGTGCGCGACAAGCCGATCGCAGCATGGGCCCCGAGGCACAGGGGGCGCGCAGGGCACAGGTTTTTTTCCTTCTTTGCCGTTATTTGTGAAACGATTCGACCAACTGAGGGGATGGGCAGCCGGTGGGGGAAGGAAAGCCGGGTCTACAGGGTTCGCGGGGGCGATCGTTCTTGTGGTGCTCGGCCGGCGTTTTTGACCAGCCCAAAGGAGGGGTGTGCGATGGGTTTCCTTCGGTTCGGCGGTTGTCTGCCTCGGCTGCCCCGAGCCTGCCAAAATGGCAACCCGCGGCAGGGGGCGGGGTCGGCGTGGCTGCGTTGCCGTGTCGCAACCCCTTTGCGACAAAGCACTTATAGCCCTCCCCAGGTGCTTGGCACGCCGCTTGCATAAGGCCCGTCATCGATCGTGCCATCACTGCCACAGGCGATGGTGGTATGTTCCGGCAGAGCAACAGCCAACGCCCAGGACCGGTGTCGTTGAGGGGGGTCTTGGGCACGAAGCAGCCTTTACGCCAGAAGCACAGGAGGAATCCACGGTGGCAAAACAGATGGCTTTTGAAGAGGAGGCCCGGCAGCGACTGGCTTCCGGTGTCGGCAAGCTGGCTCAGGCCGTGCGCAGCACGCTGGGGCCCCGCGGGCACCACGCCGTGTTGGACAAAGGCTGGGGCTCCCCGAAGGTGACCAAGGACGGGGTGACGGTGGCCGAAGACATCGAGTTGGAGGACCCGGAGGAGAACCTGGGGGTTCAGCTGGTCAAGGAAGCCGCCACGAAGACCAACGAAGCGGCGGGGGACGGAACGACGACGTCCACGGTTTTGGCCGAGGCGATCTTCCGCGAAGGGTTGAAGATGATCGCCGCCGGCGCGGACCCCATGTCCATCGCCCGCGGCATCCAGAAGGCCGCTGAGGCGGTGACCGAACAGGTCGGCAAGATGGCCAAGTCCGTCAACCCGAAGGAGAAGAAGGAGGTTGCCCAGGTGGCCACGATCGCCGGCAACAACGATCCTTCGATTGGATCGGTGTTGGCCGATGCGTTCATCAAGGTGGGCAAGGACGGGGTGATCACCGTCGAGGAGGGCAAGCAGGCCGAGACGACCGTCGAGGTGGTCGAAGGGATGCAGTTCGATCGCGGCTTTCTCTCGCCCCACTTCGTCACCGACCAGGAGGATCCCGTATGTGAACTGGAGGACTGCTACATCCTAGTGCACGAGGAAAAGATCTCCAACGCCCGCAACTTGGTCCCGCTTCTGGAGACGGTGAGCAAGGCGGGTAAGCCGCTCTTGGTGATCGCCGAAGACGTGGAAGGCGAAGCCCTGGCCACGCTGGTGGTCAACAAGCTGCGCGGCATCTTGAGCGCCTGCGCGGTGAAGGCCCCCGGCTATGGCGACCGCCGCAAGGCGATGCTGGGTGACATCGCCACCCTGACCGGCGCCACGGCTATCTTCAAGGATCTGGGCGTCACACTCGAGTCGGTCAAGCTCTCCGACCTGGGTCGGGCCAAGAAGGTCAAAGTCACCGCCGACGACACGACCATCGTAGGCGGGGCGGGCAAGAAGGAGGCCATCGAGGGGCGGGCGGAGCAGATCCGCAAGGAAATCGAGACGACCGACAGCGACTACGACCGGGAAAAGCTCCAGGAACGATTGGCCAAGCTGGCCGGCGGCGTGGCCCAGATCAACGTGGGGGCGGCGACGGAAACGGAAATGAAGGAGCGCAAAGCCCTCATGGAAGATGCCCGTGCAGCCACCCAAGCCGCGTTGGAGGAAGGCATCGTACCCGGCGGCGGCGTGGCCCTTCTGCGATCGGCCAAGGTGATCGACAAGTTGGAGCTCAATGGCGATGAAGCTCTGGGAGCCAAATGCGTGCAGAACGTGCTGGACGCTCCCCTGCGGGTCATTGCCCAAAACGCCGGCAAGGAAGGTTCCGTGGTGGTCAACCGCGTCCGCCAGATGAAGATCACCGAAGGCTACGATGCGGAAAAGGACAACTTCTGTGACCTGATGCAGGCCGGCATCATTGACCCGGCCAAGGTGGTGAGGACGGCGCTACAGAACGCAGCCAGCGTGGCGGCGCTGCTGTTGACCACTTCGTGCCTGGTGACGGAAATCCCCAAGGAAGAGGAAGACAAGCGGGGATCCCATGGCGGCATGGAGGACATGGGAGAATACTAGGGCGTTGGCATACCGAACGGTTGACACGCCGGCCGGCCGTGGCCGGATCGGGATACACAGAGGGTAATTCTACTGAACCTGGCAAGAAGGAACTGCATGATGACCAAAAACATCAACCTGCGGCCCTTGGATGATCGTATCGTGGTCGAGCCGGTCGAGGCGGAAGAGGTCACCGCCGGCGGCATCGTGCTGCCCGACACGGCCAAGGAAAAGCCCCAGCGGGGCAAGGTGTTGGCCGTCGGCCCCGGCAAGCTGCTCGACAGCGGCGAGCGGAGCCAGCTGTCGGTGGCCGTGGGCGACGAGGTGATCTTCGGTAAGTACGCCGGTACGGACATCGAAATCGATGGCAAAGAGGTAAAGATCCTTCGGGAAAGTGACGTTTTGGCGAAGGTCGTCAAGTGACGTGGCGCAAAGCGTCGCGGCGACAGGGAACCATCAGCAGTGAGGGATTGGAGTCGTGCCGAAGCAATTGATGTTCGAAGACCACGCCCGAAACCGGTTGCTCCAGGGCGTCGAAAAACTGTCCGATACCGTGGCCGTCACCCTGGGGCCGACGGGCCGCAATGTGATCCTGGACAAGTCGTTCGGCGGCCCTCAGGTCACCAAGGACGGCGTGACGGTGGCCAAGGAAATCGAGCTGGAGGATCGCTTCGAGAACATGGGGGCCAAACTGGTCAACGAGGTGGCCTCCAAGACGTCGGATGTGGCCGGTGACGGCACCACCACCGCCACCCTGCTGGCCCGGGCCATCTACAAGGAAGGCCTCCGGAACGTCGCAGCGGGCAGCAACCCCGCGGCCATCCGCCGCGGCATTGACCGGGCCGTCAACGCCGCCGTGGACCACCTCTACTCGATGGCCAAGCGGGTCTCCAGCAAAGATGAAATCGCCCACGTCGGCGCCATCAGCGCCAACAACGACAAGGTGATCGGCAAACTGCTGGCCGACGCCATGGAAGCCGTGGGCAACGACGGCGTGATCACCGTCGAAGAAGGCAAGACCGCTGAAACCACCTACGAGGTGGTCGAAGGGATGCAGTTCGACAAGGGGTACATCTCCCCCTACTTCATCAACCGTACCCCCGAAATGGACTGCGTCCTGGAGGATGCCTATATCCTCATCCACGAAAAGAAGATCTCCAACCTGCGGGATTTCATTCCGCTGTTGGAAAAGGTCAGCCAGGCGGGCAAACCGCTGTTGGTGATCGCCGAAGATGTGGAGAGCGAAGCGCTGACAGCCCTGGTGGTCAACAAGCTGCGCGGCGTGCTCAACGTCTGTGCGGTGAAAGCCCCGGGATTCGGTGACCGCCGCAAGGCCATGCTGGCCGATATCGCCATCCTCACCGGCGGCACCGTGAT
The DNA here is from genome assembly GCA_015661985.1 of Planctomycetota bacterium. GTDB lineage: Bacteria > Planctomycetota > Planctomycetia > Pirellulales > Thermoguttaceae > SZUA-1497. The sequence goes on from DQVB01000652.1 coordinate 5,526, forward strand.
CAGCGAAGACCTGGGCATCAAGCTGGAGAACGTTACCCTCGATCAGCTGGGACGAGCCAAGAAGATCACCGTGGATAAAGACACCACGACGATCGTCGAGGGGGCCGGGAAGACCTCCGATATCAAGAACCGCATCGAACAGCTGCGGCGGCAGATCGAGGAGACCGACAGCGATTACGACCGGGAAAAGTTCCAGGAACGGCTGGCCAAACTGACCGGCGGCGTGGCGGTGGTCCAGGTGGGCGCCAGCACGGAAGCGGAGATGAAGCAGAAGAAGGCCCGCATCGAAGATGCCCTGCACGGCACGCGGGCGGCCGCCGAAGAAGGGATCATCCCCGGGGGCGGCGTGGCACTGATCCGCTGCCGTCAGGCCGTGGAAAAGTGCCGGACCAATGCCCGCGGCGATGAAAAAATCGGTGTGGACATCATCTACAGGGCCCTCTCCAAGCCGCTGGAACAGATCGCCGAAAACTGCGGCCTGGACGGCGCCGTGGTCGTCGAAGAGGTGGCTGCCAAGCCGACCAACACCGGCTTCGATGCCAATACTCGCAAGTACGTGGATATGTTCAAAGCGGGCATTATCGACCCGCTGAAAGTCGTGCGCACGGCATTGGAGAATGCGGCCAGCATCGCCGGGCTGATGCTCACGACCGAAACCCTGGTCACCGACCTGAAGAAGGAGGATAAGGAAAAGGAAGTGGAAGGAAGCGTCCGCTAGCCCGGATTCTTCACAGAGGCCGGAACAAGGTGGCCCGAAGTGTTGCCGGAACAGGGCGAAGGCGGTTCGACGTGGCATGTAGCGTGCTTCCGTTTGCTCGTTGGCCGAGGGACCGAAGTTCCAGCAGAGGCTGTGGTTGCTCGTTCCGGCCTACGAGAGGTCATGGATAATCCGGGCCCGCCTTGCCCCCAGTTCGACGAAGTGCTTTACTTCGGAGAGCCGGCTTACGGGGGCGTGTGTAGGCCATTGTGTAAGGGAGTTTAACCAACCGGGCCATATCCCGCGGCTCCGCCACCAGGCTCGGGCCATCCTCGCCGCAGGGTGGCCCGTTTTTTGCCTGTGCCATCGGCCCAGGTTGGCCTTGGAAACCGACCTGCACCGGTGGTGCTGGTACGCGCCGGTTGGGCTTATCAGCTAGAGTTTCCTGATGTCGGCCCGCGCCTGGGATGAGCGCGGGGTGAGCACCGCCCGCCCTGCCTGTTACTTCTGCCAGCCCGTGGTGGGGGTGGCCCCTTCGCCAGGCGAGGCGGGATGGCCGCCCGCGGCGGGGCCGGCCTGTTGCGAGACAGCCTTCCCACAACCCGGCCATGGCGACGATGGCTCAAAAGCGCGACTATTACGAGGTGCTCGGTGTCGATCGCTCGGCGTCGGACAAGGAGATTGCCGATGCCTACCGGAAACTCGCGCTGAAATACCATCCGGACCGGAACCCGGGCGACGAGGAGGCGGTGGCCAAGTTCAAGGAGGCCTCGGAGGCCTTCGAGGTTCTGAGCAACAAGGAGAAACGGGCGCTGTACGACCGCTACGGCCACGCCGGACTGGAAGGGGCGGCGGCCGCGCCCCAGTTCCGGGACGTGGGGGACATCTTCGATGCCTTCAGCGACATTTTCAGCGACAGTATCTTCGCCGAATTCTTCGGTGGCCCGCGCCGCCGCAGGGCGCGTCGTGGGGCCGATATCCGCTGCGAATTGGTCCTGGACCTGGAAGAGGCGGCCCGTGGGGTGACCAAGGAGGTGGTCTTCGACCGCCACCAAGAGTGCGGCCATTGCCGGGGCAGCGGTGCCCGGCCCGGTACGGCTCCCCAGCGATGCCCCTATTGCGGGGGCAGTGGCCGGGTAGTGCAGTCGGCGGGGTTCTTCTCCATGCAGTCGACGTGCCCCAACTGCCACGGGGCCGGGGTCGTGATCCGCCACCCCTGCCCCCAGTGCCGGGGCAGCGGAATGGTGCCCCGCCGCGTCCGCCGCGAGGTGAAGATCCCCCCTGGCGTGGACGACGGCACACGCCTGCGACTGGCCGGCGAAGGCGAACCAAGCCCCGCAGGGGGGCCGCCGGGCGACTGCTATGTGTTCATCCGCATCCGTCCCCACCCGCTGTTCGAGCGGGAAGGCCAACACCTGCTCTGCCGGGTGCCCATCGGTTACGCCCAGGCCGCCCTGGGGGCGACGATCGAAGTGCCGAGCCTGGACGGACGCCAAAAGCTGGAGATCCCCCGGGGGACCCAGAGCGGGGATGTGTTCCGTTTGGCCGGTAAAGGTATGCCTTCGCCCGGGGCCCGCAGCCGAGGCGATCTGCTGGTCCAGGTGTTCATCGAGGTGCCCAAGCGGCTGACCCCCGAACACCAGCGCGTGCTCCGGGAGCTGGCCGACATCGAGAACGAAAACGTAAGCCCCGAACGGGAAAGCTTTTTCCAGAAACTGAAACGATACTTCCAGACCGGTTGAACCTGAATCGGATGGAGGTGAAGGCGTGTCGAAAAAACAGAAAGACAAGACGACCAACCAGCCCTCGGGTGCACCAGCCGAGGGGCAGGCCCAAAACGTGGTCCCGCCGCAAGCCGAACCGGCCCAGGCGGTTGACCAAGTGCTGGAAGGGGAAAAACCCACCACCGAACAGGCGCCCGAGCCGGTGGAACCGGGAGAGGTGGAAGCCGCGCTGGAGCAGCTCCGGCGGCAGTGCGAAGAGGCCAAGGATCGGGCCCTGCGCTACCAAGCGGAACTGGACAATTACCGCAAGCGCGTCGCCCGACAAATGGAACAAGAACGGCGATACGCCTGCCTGCCGCTGCTCCGCGACCTGCTGCCGGTGTGGGACAACATGGAGCGGGCCCTTGAAGCGGCCCAGAAGAACCATGAGGCAGCCAGCCTGCTGGAAGGCTTCAAGATGGTCATTCGCCAATTGGAGGACGTCTTCCGGAAGCACCACTGTACGCCCATCGAGGCCCTCGGCCAGCCCTTTGATCCCCACCGGCACGAGGCCATCTGCCAACAGCCTTCGGACGAGCACCCGGCCAATACGGTCCTCCAGGTCACCCGGACCGGCTTCCAACTGCACGATCGGGTCGTGCGACCCAGCCAGGTGATCGTTTCCACACGTCCGGAGCCGAAAAAAGCGGGAGCGGCCCAGGAGCCCTCGGCCCAAAACCAGGAGGGCGACGACGCCGGGAAACCGGCCGCAGAAGGGGAAACACCACAGGTTTGACCGACTATGATTCATCAACCCACCTGAAGGGGAGGGACCACCCATGCCAACATATGATTACATCTGCGATAGTTGCGAGCATCAATTCGAGCTGTTCCAGTCGATCACCGAAAGTCCCAAGCGGAAATGCCCGGAATGCGGCCGGATGAAGCTCCGCCGCTTGATCGGACCCGGCGCGGCGATCCTGTTCAAGGGCTCCGGGTTTTACAAGACGGACTACCGTAGCCCCTCCTACCGGAAGGCCGCGAAGGCTGAAAAGAAAAACGGGGCCCCCGACGGTTCCAAGGCCCGTTCGGATGGGAAGGGGGCCAGGGAAAAGTCGGCGAAATCGAGCGACTGATCGTCTCCCCACGAGAGCCGGTCTTTGGAGGGGTCCGAGATGCCGCCACTTCTGAGTTCGGCCGGGATGTTGCCGGGCTGGCGGCGGACAGGCCTGTGGTGGACGCCGCAAGAGAGGCCAAAGCGGCAATGAATTGCCGCACTCCAAAGCGCTGCAAAGCGCCGTGTGAACGCTTACAGCCGCGCGCCGCAGGAGGCGCCCTCACCGCCAGGGCTTCGAAAGCCGCCGGCGCCGGGCCGCCCTTTCTTGCGGGAGAACCGCCCCCCTTGTCATCGTCCGTTGCCGGACGGCGACCGGCGGCGCGCCGCCTCCAACTTCTTCAGCTGGCGGCGGAAATCCCGCACCTCTTCCCTGACGGCCAAGGGTAACTTGGCGCGGATCAGATTGGCCCCATCGAACCAATCGTGCGGTTCATCAAAGGCCACGTGACATTCGATGAACAACGCCCCAGAGG
>DQVB01000561.1 GCA_015661985.1 Planctomycetota bacterium
CTACGCATGGGTTGCCCTCCATCAGATCAACGCCGCCGTCCGGGAAAACCGCCCCTCGGCAAAGGCCGGCAACACCGCCGCCGCCTGAGCCTCGGGGCGATCCAAAACATGATGCTTCGCTCTTCACCCTGATTCTCCGCGCCCGAAGCCCGCTGTGCAAGTTTCACAGGCATGCCGTCGCGGGGGCCTCGCCACGCGGCGCCGCTATTGTCAGCGGCCGACGGTTCTGGTAAGTAGAGATGTCTGGGGAAGATAGACGACATCTGTCGATGGCAGGGAGACGAACAGATGACGGCGAGCCAGATTGAGGCGGAGTTCCGCATGTCGGACGAGTTCTGGGAGAAGGTTGAACCCCTTCTGCCCAAATTCCCCAGGAGCAGCAAAGGCGGGCGCCCCCGGTTGAACTGGCGGCACGTCCTGGACGGCATCTTCTATGTGTTGCGTACCGGATGCCAGTGGAAGGCCGTGCCACCCGAGTTCGGCTCTGGCAGCTCGCTGCACCGCTATTTTCAGTTATTGGTCAGGGAGAGCGTCTTCGAGCGGATCTATCCCCTGGCGGTGGAGGAGTTCGGCGAGTTGAAGGGAATGAATCGGTCTTGGCGAACGACCCAAGGCGTCCAGGCCCTCGTCGGTTCGGGCACCCAGCGGGCCTGAGCCACTCCCACCAAGAGGAACCGGTCCGTCGCACAGCGGCATTGGCGTTGGGCGTTCAGGCCGCTTTCTTCAGCGGCTCGGCCGCCGTAGAGCCGTCGGGCTGGGCCGCCGTGCCGGCGGCGTCGGACGTGGGGACCATGGGGACGGGCAAAGGCGCCGCCGATTCCTCCAAAGTCTGGCGTGTGGATGGCCCATCGACCACCGCCTGCCGGCTGGCCCGAGTCCCGCCGGCGCCTGCGGGCAGTGGCAACAGGGCGAGTCGTCGGGCTATCCAGCGCCGTGCCATGGCCCATTCCTCATGGCCAGCCAACTGGCCGCGTACCAGTATCAGCCCGGTAAGGGCCATCACCAGCCACGACGTCCATTCCAACTGCACGCGGATCAGCCATCCGGCTACGGCAGCCGTGCTGAGGCAGAGCGCTGCCAGTAGGGCGAGGGTCCCCCAGGTGCGGAAGCCGCTGTCGGCCAGCCGATGATGGATGTGGGCCCGATCGGCCGTCATGAAATGCCGCCCGCTCAACGTACGACGGACCACTGCCAAGCCCGTATCGAGAAGCGGGATGAAAAACAGCAGCACAGCCGCGCCCAAGTGCATCGAGCCGACCGTGTCTCGCGAAACCAACATGGCCAAAGCAAACAACACCAGCCCTGTGAGCATGCTGCCGCAGTCGCCCAGATAGATTCGAGCCGGTGGGAGATTGTAGACCAGGAATCCAGCCAGCGCCCCGGCCAAGACCAGGGCCGGCAAAGCGGCCACCATAACACCCTGGACAACGGCGGTCCAGGCGATGGCCACCGAGACGATGATCCCCAGGGTGGAGGCCAAACCGTCCAGCCCGTCGATCAGGTTCATGGCATTGATGCCCAGGACCAGCCAACTGACCGTCCAGGGAATGCCCAGCCAACCCAAGTGAGTCGTGTGCCCGAACAGCACAAGCCGGTCGACCCAGAAGCCCCCGAGGACCAAAGGCAATGTGGCGGCGATCTGTCCGGCGAGCTTCCATTCGGCCCTCATGTCGCACAAGTCATCATAACAACCGAGCAGACAGACCAACCCGGCCGAAACGCCCATGGCCCCCAGAAATGAACCGAACCGGCCGAAGTCGGGCACAACGGCTGCAGCCACCAGAAGCCCGGCCAAGAGGGCCACATAGACGGCCAAACCTCCCCAAACCGGAATGGGGCGAGGTTCCAGGCGTCGCTGCCCATCAGGCCGACTGACAGCCCCGAAACGACAGGCCAATCCCTGGGCAACGGGAGTGACCGCCAGGCTGACAGCGGCCGCAATGGTGGCTCCAAGCCCCATGTTTCATCGCTCCAGTCGCTGGTTGTGGTCGATCGACCCGGGAAGACAGGTCGCTTGGCCCGTTGCCCCATTGTGCCGAAGCGGACCCGACCGCGGCCCGCTCCATGGCCCCGCAGTCGTCCGTGTCGCGGGCCAGTCCCGAGGGGCGGGATGACCGGGTCCGAGGAAAAAAGACCGCTCCACACCCCCAGCGGTCCACCGGCAAGCCGCAGTTTTACCAACCAAGGGGGGTGACATTATGGCCGCCGGCACGCCGGCTTTCGAGCAGGTCCACAGTATGGACGTTGGCCCGCCTCTGAAGCAGGGTACCCGCGAACGTCCGAGTCCGGCTCACAGAAAACGGACCGCGCGTGGAGGCCCTGGTGCCGCGGCGCCCAGTCACCGCGCCGCCGGCCCGCCGAGAGCCGCCGTTAGGCATGCCACCCGGCCCCAACACCGTTGCTGGCAAAACAGAACCTTACGGGGAACTTGGTCCTTTGTCGGCCGCAATGGCAATGGGGATGGCGATGGCGGCAGCAATGAGGCCCGCTGTGAGTAACGGGTGCTTGCCCAAAAAGCCGAACAGGCCTTGGCAGCAGCCTTGACCACGCACGGTTTGGCCGTCGGCCACCAGCATTGCACCGGGCTGCGCAGCCGGCGGGGCCGTGCCTGGGGCCCATACGCGGTACATGGCCACACCGGCCGGGATGGCTATCTGGTAGACGCCGCTCCTGAGGCCGCGGAAAGCGAAATAGCCTTGGGCGTTGGTCTTGCCCGCAGCCAGCTCGCCAGCCGCAACTCGCAACGAAACGGGGACGTCGGCCAGCGGTTTGCCCTGGGCGTCAACAACCTGACCGACGAGCGTGTTCCCCTCGTGCAGCATCAGATCGGCGATCGGTGAGGAGGGTTTCTCGGGCGTGGCCGCCCAAGCCACAGGTGGCGCACAGAATCCCGCCACGGCCAACCATACAGCCAATTGTTGGATTACGAAGCGTCCGTTCATCGTCTCCCATCGCTCCCGAAAAGAGGAAAAGTTACTCGCTACCCCAGCCGCCAGGAGGCCTCCACGGGCGCAGTCCTGGGGTATGCCCTTTTGCCGTAACGTGACAACCAGTATCGGTTTGCGCGCTTAGGACGGTTGAAGCGAGTTTGCCGGACAAAGGACAAAAAACCAATGCTCCCTCTGCCTTGACCCCGTCGGACTCGCCCCGACTCAGCCGTCACATGGGTGGAAAAGCGCCTGAAAAGCGGCGGACTTATAGGAAATGGCCCAGGGCCCGTCAAGCCCAAAGAGAAAGTTTCGCCGCGAGGGGGTGCATCTCAGGGTTCGCGCGTTTTCGGAGCTGGGAAAAATGTCAATACCAGAAGTTCAGGAACTTGTGGTAAGCTGTGGGCGTTGTGGTGAGGCGGGCAAGCCGATTCCTCGAATTGCAGCAAGGCCATGGACGGCGACCGGACGCGTTTCTCGGAAGAACCCCTGAACAATGAGCGCGATCAGCCACGGGTGGCGCGGCTGGAGCGACTGCTGCAGGAGGTGGCCAGCGTGGAGGTGGAGTTGAATCGGGCCGAGGGCACCAACCGGGGGGTGTGTTTCGTTCACAGCCCAGGGTCGCCTCAGCGCACCATGGGTCAGGCTCATGCGCTTCGGCGCAAAGAGAAACCGCACCCAGGCGGTCGGGACGTCTCGGCGCGGTTCGCGTTATCTTCAGCGATAGTCGGTTCTAGAAGCCGTAGCCTCGACCGCCACCTCGGCCACCGCGGGGGTGGTTCTGGCGCGGGCGAGCTTCGTTGACCGTGATGGCTCGGCCCTGCAGGTCCGTGCCGTTCAGCCGGCTGATCGCTTCATCGGCCCCATCGGCCATCTCGACGAAGCCAAAGCCACGTGATCGACCGGTGGCGCGGTCCATAATGATCTGCACCGAGGTCACGGTGCCCAGCTCCTCGAAAACCTGACGCAAATCTTCGTTGGTGGTGGTGTAGGAAAGATTTCCCACATACAAATTCTTGCTCATGTTCGTTCCTTACGGGCCTCGGGGCCCATCGAAAAAGTCTCGGACAACCGTCTGGCGACGGCTCGGAAGGGCGAAGCAGGCTCCGTCGTGGCCTCCGGCCAAGGCGACGGCAAAGGTGCGCACAGGTCTCCCGACTACCTGATCAGCGGCTGCGGTCGCAACGGAGCGGCCTGAACTCGGGCGGAATATCGATCGTCGGACGATCTGTCGCGGAGCAGAAAGGGCTGACGCGGAGCGGATAGACCGAGGAAGGAAATCGACCAGAGGTGGGCATTTGCTCACGTACTTCCGGGTGGATGAACCCATGCTCATCCATCACATCAAGCAGTATACCTCCAACTCGGCGAGCCGACTACCCCTGCATCTGGTTTTTTCTCAAGAACGGCCCATTTCTTCCGGATGTCTCTGTTCTTGCACCGGGAACGAATCGCAGTCAGACCCACACCCCCCATGGAACCGGGCACAACGAAGCGGATTGGCGGGTACTTCGCCGATCCCCGAAACGGTCGTGCGTGCGATTTCTGTGGGAGGGCGGCCCCGCCCTGATCGCCGTCGTTGCCCAACTGCGCTTGCCGCCGCGACCCGCCTGGCATAGGCTGAGGCAATGCCAGGCACGTCCCGGAAGGTGTAACGCTGCGGGGCTTTGGCACCGAGTTTCCAGGGAGAGTGGGCCATGTTCGGTAAGAGCGATGCGAGGCCGACAGACCGTGGCAGGGGCGAATCGCCTCTGGCCCGTCACCGGTGGGTGGCCGTTTTCCTGGCGGCCTTCAGCTGGATGGCGGGCGGTTCGGTCCGCGGCGAGGTCATTCGGTTCGAGATCCTCGAGCGACAGCCGTTTGCCGACGGGCGGGCCTTCGATCGAGCAGGGCCCTACGAGCGGATGGTGGGCCGAGTGTATTACGAGCTGGACCCGGATCTTCCGCAAAACGGCCACGTGGTGGACCTCGATCTGGCCCCCCGCAACACGGCGGGCCGTGTAGAGCTGTTCGGGGACCTGTTTATCCTGGCACCGCGGGATCTGCGAAAAGCCAATGGAGCTTTGCTTTACGACGTGAACAACCGGGGCAACAAGCTGGCACTGCGTTTCTTCAACTACGCACCGGGCGCCAACGACCCCAGGACGGGAGCCGACGCGGGCGACGGGTTTCTCATGCGACACGGCTTTGTCATCGTTTGGAGCGGCTGGGACGGCGAACTGTTGCCGGGCAATCACCGGTTGCGATTGGCTCCGCCGATGGCTCGGGCCGGGGATCGGCCCATCACGGGGCTGGTGCGCTGCGAGATCGTACCGGACCGGACGGTCACGCGAACGGTGATCAACTGGGCCAATCATGGCTCGTACCGTCCCACCGCGGCAGGCGCCCGGAGTGCTGTGCTCACCCACCGCTTGCACCCTCTGGA
>DQVB01000676.1 GCA_015661985.1 Planctomycetota bacterium
CAATGTCAATGCAGCCAACGACCTGCGGCAAGTCCGATGGTCCTACGAAAAGAATTCCTCCGATTTCTCCTTGACCCGGAGGCTGGCCTTGGTACATTTGGGGCCTCGTGGGGATAAGTGGGGAGAAATGGCGGTACGATGGCCCTCACCGGGACTTACCTGCGGAATGTCGACGAGAAGAATCGCATCGCTGTCCCCAAACAGTTGCGCGAGGAATTCGACGAAGGGACTGTCAAGTGTCTGTACGTCGCACCGGGCACCGATCGCTCCCTTTCTCTGTACTCGCCGGCGGCCTTCGAGGCGCTTGCTCAGCGGTTGGCCCGCAAGTCGGCCGGCCAGCCGAACGTTCGCAACTACCTGCGCTTGTTTTACGCGCGGGCGCAGAAGGTCGATTTGGATGGTCAGGGCCGGATCCGGATTCCCGAGCGACTGGCGGAATTCGCCCAATTGGGTCGGGATGTGGTTCTGATTGGAGTTCAGGACCATGTGGAGATTTGGAACTCGGACGAGTGGGAGCGATTCCTGGAAAAACACAGTCGCGATTTCGACGCGTTGGCTGATGCCGCGTTGGAGTAGGCTCGAAGGAGTCTGGGGATTCTCGTGCCAGGATGCCACGCGAACCAACGCCGCGTGCGTCAGCCCGACACGGAAACAGTCGACCGCTGGCTTACCGGGCTTTGCGGTGACGTCAGGAAACGGAGGCCTGACAAGTTTGCACGGGGTTTGGTGGCCGCGTGCCAATTATTCGTCTCGCACGGGCGGTAGGGATGCCGCCTGAGACGGATAATTGCTCGAAGATCAAGGGACCGCGCTGCCGGATTCAACGTTTCCCGGCCGTGGTCCTCATGCTTTTCCAGCCGCTGGGGCTTCTTCTGGAACCGAAGGGAGTTCCTGCGTCTCTGGCGTTGATGCCTGTTGCCCCACCGGAGGATTTGGCAAATTGGCCGGCTGCCAAGCCCATCCGGGGTCGGGACGGGCGCTCTGATCAGCCGTGGGCGAGTCCAGGATCAACTGAGCGACTCGGTCGCCGCAGAGTTGGCACGGCGAGATCACCTCGTCCACACCTGCCTTTCGCATGCGATTGGCGATCGTAATGTCGTTGGACCGCGCGAAAACGGCGATGTCGCGGCCCATGTCTTTGCAAGTAATCGCGATCAGAAGGTTGTCGATTTCGGAGTCCATCGCGGCGACGACATTGGCCGCCTCCAGAACGTTGGCCTCCGCCAGAGTCAACTCGTCCGTCGCTTTGCCCTCGACAATCAACAGCCGCCGAAATCGTTTGCGCAGTTGCTTGATCTGCTCAGGGTTGTCCGACACGACCACGACCGGTTGCCGAGCGCCAACCAATCGTTCGATGACAGCTTGCGCCATCAGGCCCGAACCACACACGATCGTGTGGTTTTTCAGTTGGGCGACCATCTTGAGCGTTCTCCTTCTCAGAAAGTTTCCCTGCAAGTCCGCTTTCACGACGAAGCTGGTTAGCGTGGCCGTCCAGCAAGTCATGCTCACCAGACAGAGAAAGATCAGCATGGCTGTGAAATACCGTCCCGGCGGCGTGAGTGTCTTGATTTCGCCGTATCCGACCGTGGAAAGCGTAATGACGGTCATGTAGAAGCCGTCCAGCAGCGACCAGCCTTCGATCAGCACGTAGCCGGCGGTCCCAAACACGACCAGCGCGATCACGCAAAAGAAGACTTTAATCAGCCGTCCGACAAACAGATCGTCCATCGCTGATCCCCGTCAGGCCGAACACGCGCGACGGATTTCCGTGAACGCCTCAGGGGCAGCCGCCCGGACTTGTTCCAGACCGTCTTGGTCGATCCCGAACCCCTGCAGCACCGCCGCGGCCTCCTCGAGTTCCGCCGTCAGTGCCTCCGACGGCTCCCCCTGCGATCCAATCTGCCATTCCCACGCCAACACGTCGGCAGCGCCCGTGACGGCCGTCAAGTCGGGATAGTCGGGCGCGGCATCCGGACAGTGGTGATAACCGATCGCGATACTGATTTCGTCCGTCAGTCCCCAGGCCTCGCCACACTCCCGTCCCAGCTCCGGATGACTGATGCCGAACACTTGCTGTTCTTCAGCCACCAGTCCGGACCGCGATAGTCCGGACGGGGGGCGGATCCGGCCGAGCAATTCCAGGTAGACCGGATGGGCTAAATCGTGGTAGAACAGCTTCCCAACATCGTGAAAAATCCCCGCCAGAAACGCTTCATCGGGCAAGATTCCCGGAACGCGTTCAGCCAGCAGGCGGGCCACGGTCGCCACGCCGAGCGAATGTGACCAAAGGGCGCCTCTTTCTTTCGCCGCGGTTTTTCCTTGAGCGAAAACGGTCGCCCCGGCGACGGAGAGAGCCAGGTGCGCGACGGCGCGGAACCCCAAAACGACCACGGCATGTTCGACCGTGCGGATGCGTCCAGAGCATCCGTACATCGAGCTATTCGCGACTCCCAGAAGCCGGGCGGCAATGGCCGGATCACACCGGAGGATTTCGACCAAGTCTTTGGAGGACGTCGATGGATCTTGGCAGACGGCGACCACTCGCGCCGCAACAGCAGGAAACGGCCGCAATTCCG
>DQVB01000315.1 GCA_015661985.1 Planctomycetota bacterium
GAGACGAAGGACGGCCAAAAGCAATCCCGGCTGCGTGTGGTTGGCGAGCGGATGCGCATGCTGGGCAGGAGGGCCGAGCAGAGTGCGCCTCAGCCGCCCCAGGATGAGTACAACCAGCCGGCCACGACGGCCCCAGAGGCGCCACCGCCTCCGGCCGAGGACGATATCCCGTTTTGACACCCACTCCTGCCGGATAGAAGCCGAGCATTGGTGCCGGGGCCGTGTCGCCGGGCGGCGCAGGCCGCTGCGCCGTGACGGCAGCAAGCCGCGAGGAAAGGGACTGGAGCGAGCGACCCCAGCGGGCCGTTCCGCGTGGGTTAACCAGCGGGACCGTCGCCCTCAGCTGGCTCGCTTCCTCACGGCGAGGACGGGTTTGTTTCCTATTTGTTCCCTGAATGAATACGCAAACGGGTTTGTTCCCATGCCCAAGACCAAGCGATCGAACCAGAAGAAACACCGATCGGCCAGGCGCCGGAAAGGGTTGCCTCGAGGGCCCCACGGGGGCGTGGAGCTGTTGTTGGTGCAGTCGGTGGAGCATTTGGGGCAGCAGGGTGACATCGTCGAGGTGCGTCCCGGCTACGCCAACAATTACCTTTTGCCCCAAGGGTTGGCGACCGTTGCCACCGAGCATCACAAGCGGATGGTGGAGAAGCACAAGGCGCGACTGGCCGAGATCCAGAAGGCCCGTTTGTCCAGCCTGCGGCAGCTGGCCAAACAGCTGGGACAGCAGAGCGTTACCATCGAGGCCAACGCCAACGACGAAGGCCACTTGTACGGTTCGGTTGGACCTCACGATATCTGCAACGCCTTGAAGAAACAGAACTTCTCCGTTACGCCCGACCAGATCCGGCTGGAAGGCCCACTGAAGGAATTGGGCCTGTACACGGTGAAAGTGCACTTGGGGCACGGCGTCGAGGGGGAATTGAAGGTGTGGGTGGTCCCCACCGTGACAGAGCCCTCTGCCAAAGGCCGCACTTCCGATGAGGGCAAAGGGGGCTCATAGGCGTTGCGAAGCTGACTTCGTCGACGCCCGGGCCCACGCGGCGTTTGGGGCACGAGAGAGGATGAGAATCTCGGGGCTCGTCTATGCCAGCACGTTAGCCAAGCAAACTCAGGATGAGGGGCAATGGTCGAGCGGCAGGAGGCGAAACCATGGCTGTCAGTGCACGAACCGACACGGCCCATCGAACCACCGCGGTCAGTTCGGAGATTCTGGACCGTGCCCCACCTCATAGTCTTCAGGCCGAGCAGGGAGTTGTGGGGAGCCTGATCCTGGACCCCAAACTCTGCGATGACGTGGCTTTGATCCTCACGCCCGATGACTTCTACGCGGACGCCCATCGGCGGCTCTACGGTCACCTTCTGGCCATGCGTGACGGCGGCGGAGGGATCGATGTCACCTTGCTGGTGGACCGGCTCAAGCAGGCGGGCGAACTGGAGGCGGTGGGCGGGATGGCCTACTTGGCTGAAATCGTCGAATCGGTGGCCGTCCCCGCTCACGCGGAGTATTACGCCCGCATCGTGCGCGATAAGGCCATTCTGCGCGAATTGATCCACGCCAGCACAGAGATCCTCCGCGATGCCTACGACCCGACCCTGGAACCCCGCGAACTGCTCGGGCGCGCCGAGGAAAAAGTCTTCGCTGTCCACGACCGGCGGAGCTCCGACCAGGTGACGAGCATCCACGACGTGTTGGTCGAGGCCTTTGCCCAAATCGACCAGCGGTTGGAACACGGTGGGGCCACGGGCATCCCAACCGGCTTCACCGATCTGGATAACCTGACCGGTGGACTGCACGACTCCGAACTCGTTATCCTGGCCGGTCGACCCAGTATGGGCAAAACGGCCTTGGCCACCAATATTACCGACTATGTGGCCGTCGAGGGGAACGTGCCGACGCTTTTCGTCAGCCTGGAAATGTCGCGTCTGGAACTGGTCCAGCGGATGCTCTGCGCCCGAGGCAGGATCGACGGCAAGAAGTTCCGCGGCGGATACCTCTCCCCGGCCGATCGGGAAAAGTTGGTCCAGGCTTCGGCCAAGCTGAGCAAGGCCCGACTGTATATCGACGATACACCCAGCCGAACGGTCACCGAGATCGCTGCCTGTGCCCGGCGATTGAGACGCACCATCGGCCTGGGAGTGGTGGTCATTGATTACTTGCAGCTGATCGAACCGGACAACCCAAAGGACTCGCGCCAAGAGCAAGTCGCCAAGATCGCCCGCCGCCTGAAGGGGTTGGCCCGCGAACTGCAGTTGCCCGTATTGTGTCTGGCTCAGCTGAACCGGCAGGCCGAAGCGACGCGCGACAACCGGCCCCGCCTGGCCCACCTGCGCGAATCGGGGGCCATCGAACAAGATGCGGACGTGGTCATGTTCGTCCACCGCGAGGAGTACTACCTCAGTCGCCAAGAGGCTCAGGAACGTGACCTGGTGGGCAAGGCTGAGCTGATCGTGGCCAAGCAGCGAAACGGGCCCACCGGCGACGTGAAACTGGCCTGGTTCGAAAACCACACCCGCTTCGAAGATCTGGCCCAAAGGCCTTACGATGAGTTCAGTTCCTTCAGCACGGACGAAGAGCCTTTCTGATCGCCAGCCCGCCCCATGCACTGGGCGATCGGGAGCGAGCGCCCGGTGAGTCTCGGCAGGGAAGGACCATCTCGCTGGTCGGCTGGCTGACGAGAAGCCCGGACCGCGGCAGGCCTCATGGCCTCCCGCCCCCCCGCCAGTGGGTGGAGCTGCGGTGTGGTAGGGCCGATGGCTGGGCCGGATGCGGGGCCGGGTTGCTCACCGGTGTGCGGCCGGTGCCCACCGCCCGCCTCGGCCAGCCGGACAGGGCCCGCAGCCCGCTGCCCTACAGAACACAAAAAAGCATTTTTTTCTTGCCCTCCTCCAGCTCGCGACCTAGATTTGCTCAAAAGCAAAAAGCTGGCGGCCACACCTGCCCTCGTGGCACAATACCCACCAAATACGGCCTGTGTCCCGCTACGACGCGGACTCCCGCCCCTTGATCAGCCGCTGGCGGAGGAACTGGAGGCGCGGGCCGGGACGCACGCAATCTTCCTCTGTTTTGCCCATACGAAGTATTTTCCCAAACAACCCCAATACGGATATTTTCTCGGGTCTGCCCGCTTGACACCCGGAATGGGCGTGGTATCCTAATTCATCCAGGGTGCACAACCGGTTCGATCCGGTTCCTTCCGCAAGGCTTTCAACAGGGCAGCTTGGCGGAACAGGCCGGTCGGGTCGGATTACCTTTGGACCTCTCCTTTCCTGCTGGCCGTCGGGGAGAGGAGGGATAAACTGCCGACGGCATACACGCGAATCCCTTACGCTACGGTACCTGTTAGTTGGAGGATTCTCGCATGAATCGGAAGTTGCTCATTTGCATCACGGTCGTTACTGTGGTGCTCGGCGTCGCCCTGACAGCCGACGCCGGTCTGTTTTGCCGGCCGAAGACCTGCGCGCCGGCGACCTGCCAGCCGGCCACGTGTGCCCCGGCGACCTGTGCGCCGGCCACGTGCGAACCGGCCACGTGCGAACCGGTCACGTGCCGCGTGAAGGTGCGTTGCCGCCGCCGCTGCCGTCCTCGGACCTGCGCGCCGGTGACCTGCCAGCCGGCCACGTGCGAACCGGCGACCTGTGCGCCGGCCACGTGCGAACCGGTCACGTGCCGCGTGAAGGTGCGTTGTCGCCGCCGCTGCCGTCCTCGGACCTGCTGCCCGTCCACCTGTGCGCCCGCGACCTGTGCGCCGGCCCCTTGTGCCCCGGCCGAGGAGAAGGCGCCTGCCGAGGAGGCTCCGCCCGAACCGGCGCCGGAGCAGACCTAGGCGAGGTTTGAGGCAGCAGTCGGGGAGCGGTCTGAACCTGGAAAGGGAAAGGGTTGCAACCCTCTAAGCTGCTCGGGGTCCGGGGCTTGCCCTGTTGGCTTCGGTCCGGCAGTGGTTCGTTCGACGGGCCGGGCCTCTGGCACCAGAGGCCCGGCTTTTTTCGTGCAAACCTGGCGTGGACCCGCGGCCGGCTTACGCAAAGAGCATGCCTGCGTACCCCACGACGTGGCTCGTATCGCCCGAAGCTTCGGCGCTGGTGGTGTAGCCCACCTCGTGGCAGCGGTGGAGCGCATCGAGGTGTTTGAGTGTCTCCAGCACGGCCACGGCCGGCACCAGCCCACACATGCTGATCCGGTGTTTCCGGACGGTCTTGAAGAGCTTCTCCGAATCGAGTGTTTTCAGGGCGTCCAGCGCCAAACGGTCTAGACGTCGGGTCTGCTGATCGTCGGCATAGTGATTCATGTCGCTGGAGATGACCAGCAGCGGGCGCGTGGGCAGGTCAGCCAGGGCGGCGGCCAATTCCCGTCCGAACCGCCTCAGCGCGGCCAAATCCCCGCCGAGCATGACGATGCCCACCGCGCGGGTCTCTGGGGCCAGCCGGGCCAGGATCGGCAGCTGCACCTCGATGGCGTGTTCATGCGCATGGGCCGCCGCGTCCAGCTCCAGGCCGTTGACCCGCTCGGCCAGATGGGCGGCCAATTCCGGGTCCGACTCGACGCTGGCGCCCGGCAGGGACCAAGCCTGATGAGGAGCGACCGCCCAATCGGCCCCGCCGGGCGTGTGTTTTGGCGCCACGATGATCACCTGGTCGGGCATCCTGATCCGTCGGAGCACATCGGCGGCCAGTCGCCCCGAATAGATCCATCCGGCATGGGGGACCATGGCCCCCGTCCATGGTTCGGCCTCCGTCTCGGAGGCGAGCCAGGGGGCCAGCATCCTGTCGATTTCGGCTGCCGCAGCGGGGTAGAACCGCCCCGCCACAGCTGGGGGGCGGACTGCCGATCCCTTCTGGGGTGGCGGCACGTTGCTCAACTCGATGCGTGACTCGGTGGAGGCCGTCTCCATGCTGCACACGGCCGCCTGGGCGCCGGCGGCCAAGCGCAGTTTTCCTCTGGCCGCCTCGACCAGCTCCTCGGGCGTCTTGCCCGGGTCGAAGACGACCGACCACCGACCACGGTCCAACACGACCACGGCCCGGCGGGCCGGGTCCAGCCCTTCCAGCTCCGGCTGGCCCGTCGAGCCGTGCATGGCCGGATCCCACATGATCGTCAGCCCCACCCGGATCTGTTCGACCGTTCCCGGGCCGATCCGCCGGGCACCCAGCGTGCGGGCCGCCCCCTTGCAGACGTCGAACAACGTGGCCTGAAGGGGCATGTCCGGCCGCACCGAGACCCGGCCGGTTTGGATCGGCTCCCCGCCCTGCGACAGGTGAACGGTGAGGACCAAGCCGTTGATCGAGCCATCGTAGGCGCCGGGCAGGTGGAGGCTGGGTGTGGCACCGTAGAGCAAGGCAGCCAGATTCTGGCGGCTGAACTCGGCCAGCTGGGCCAAATCGGCCTGGCCCGGTCCAGTCGAAGCGGGGGGCGGGTCGTCTTCAGGCAGACACGACGCCAACTTCCCACGGATCGCATACCCCTCGAAGGTGTACAAGGCCACGTCGTCTTCCATCCACGCGGCCGGAGGCAGCCCGGCCTTGCGGCACACTTGCTCGAGGAACTCCTCGGAGTCGAAATGGTGGTCCACGGCCACCCCAGGAAGCAACAACCCTCGGTAGTTGCCACGGATGACCTGCAACCCGTGGCGCCCGATCTGGACCACCCCCACGCGATCCCTACCTCGGGCCGTGACGCGCTGGAGCCCCCAGAGAATCCAGACCTCCATGTCCAGATGTTCCAGTTCCGTGGGAGAGATGGGGGGAAAGCGAGGATCATCGGTGGCCGCCCGCACGGCCGCATGATCCAGGGCTTGGTACAGGGGCATGGCGTGGCCGAGGAAACCGCAACAGGACCGCAACTGGCCAGCCCGCTTGAGGCTCACAAAAGCGCCCAGCACAGGGGCGGTGCCGGCTGTCCCCAACGCCTGATCGACCCGCTCGGCCGGCTGCGCGCCCACGGCGGCCGCCACCCGGCGTCCCGCCGTGCGGAAGATCACCTGCTCCTGGTCGGGCGACAGGTCCGGGCGCTGCGGCCCGATCTGCTCCGGTTCGCCGGATCTGGACTTCTCGGGCTCCATCGTTCCGACTCCCTTCTGCTCACACGATGACGGCTGAGGCCGGGCCGAGGCGTAGGCGGAAATCCGCACCGGCATCCGCCTCGCCCCCCAATCCCCAAGCCCGGAACCGAAACGCCCCGGCAACGGCTCGCCGCAATGGCCGCAGCGACTGCCCGCCAAGCCGTATACACCCAAATGGTAGCCATCCCGCTCGATCAGCACGCGCCCGCACGCGGCGCAGTAAGTCGTCTGGCGGCTGCGGTCGCTCAGGTTCCCCGTGTAAGGATAGCGGATACCCGCTTGACGGGCTATGTCATACGCCTGGGCCAACCTCTCCGGCGGTGTCCGCGGGCGGTCCCGCAAGCGGAAGTCGGGATGGAACGCGGTGAAGTGCA
>DQVB01000309.1 GCA_015661985.1 Planctomycetota bacterium
GCCGGCAGTGAGCCAACTGGCGGCGCTCTGCCGTCGAAGCCGGCCGACGGCCAGGATCCGCTCCGCTAGGCTCTTCAGGCACGGCCTTCGGGCACGGACCATTGTGGGGGGCCAAGTCGCGGTTTGGTCGGGGAGGACCGCTGGTCGTGGCCGTGCGGTTCAAGTCTGGAGCGGCTTGCCGGTAATCCTCTGGAAGGCTTCCAGATACTTTTCGCGGGTCTTCTGCACCACGTGGTCTGGCAGGGGGGGCGGCGGGCTGTTCTTGTCCCAGGTGGTCGAGGAGAGCCAATCGCGGACAAATTGTTTGTCGAAAGACGGCTGGCTTCGGCCCGGCTCGTATTGGTCGGCCGGCCAGAACCGCGAGCTATCCGGCGTGAGGACTTCGTCGATGAGGATCAATTGGCCGTCGGCCAAGCCCCATTCAAACTTCGTGTCGGCGATGATGATGCCTCGCTGGCGAGCGTATTCGGAGCCGCGGCGGAAAAGCTCGATGCTGCGGCTGCGCAGCTCGTCGGCCAGATCAGCGCCCACGATCTCCACCATCCGCTGGAAGGAGATATTCTCGTCGTGTCCGGTTTGGGCCTTCGTAGCCGGCGTGAAGATGGGCTGCTCCAGTCGGGCGCTTTCCGGCAGGCCGGCGGGCAGGCGGATCCCGCACACCGTGCCGGCCGTCTGGTACTCTTTCCAACCGGAGCCGGCCAAGTAGCCGCGCACCACGCATTCAATGGGGACCACCTTGGCTTTGCGAACCAGGCTGGCCCGCCCCTCGAGCAGTTCCCGCTCTACGTCGGCAGGCAAATCCATCTGATCCACGTCGGTGGTGATCAAATGGTGGGGTACACCGAGCCGCTGGAACCAGAAAGCCGAGATCTGCGTCAACACTCGGCCCTTGTCCGGGATGCCTGTAGGCAATACCCAATCGAAGGCGCTGATGCGGTCCGTGCCGACCAGCAACAACCGGTCGCCCAGGTCGTAGATGTCGCGGACCTTTCCCCGGCGCACCGGCCAGTGGGCGAACGACGTCTCCAACACGACGGAACTGGTTTTCGTCATGGCTAGGCCCTCCGGGTCCCTGACACTGACCGTGCAACACCGCAGATCCGCCACGAAGCCTTTGGCGAGGCCCCAAGGCCCCCCCTTGCCCAAGCCCATGTCCAAAAGCTCGCTCGCGGCGAATCAACACGTCTTGTCGGCCCCGCGGCGTTTGGACACGGGACAAGATACCGGGGTGCCCCTCTCCTGGCAAGGTGCCGCCACGTGGGGCCGCGGCTGAATTCCGCGGTGCGACCTTCGCAGCCGCCGGGGGGACAGCGGGGCAGGGTTTCCGCGCCGCAAGGGGCCCAGTCCTCGAGGAATCAAAACGACGGCGGATTTCGGCTCGGCAGCGCCTGGCTGCCGCAGGGCCTGCGGCATAGGGCGCCGTCCGGGGGCATCTTGAAGCGGCTGGGGAACTTGGGTACACTCCCCAAAAGGGGCATGGGGGCGACCAAGGAATGCACATTGCTGATCGTTGGGGACATTCCCGCAATGGGTTCAATGCGGTTCCGTTTTCCGCCGGGTCGTGTGACGGCCGAGATGGCTGAGCAGGC
The DNA here is from genome assembly GCA_015661985.1 of Planctomycetota bacterium. Classification (GTDB taxonomy): domain Bacteria; phylum Planctomycetota; class Planctomycetia; order Pirellulales; family Thermoguttaceae; genus SZUA-1497. The sequence goes on from DQVB01000309.1 coordinate 1,590, forward strand.
CTATCTGACCGGCTTCGATCGCATTCCTTGGGAGGTGCGACCCCAGCTGAACGAGGGCGAGTTGGTGCTGGTGCGCAGCTGTTCGGACTCCGCTGCGCTGCATATCCCGTGGCACGTCGAAGGGCATGGGCTGGTCACCCTTTCGACGGGTACCCTCATGGAGCGAGACGAGCCCTATCATCTGCCCCTGGAACTGGCTCGGGGCAAGCTCTGTCAACTCCGCAATCAACTGGCCGAGTGGGAGATGATGGGCGTGAAGGTCCCTGAGGACGTGACCGTGAAGCTCCAGGAGGCCATGCGGTGTTTTTCCCGCTGTGTGGCCCTGGACCACGGGTCGGCCGAATCGGTGGCCATGGCCGAGCAGGCCATCCGCTTGACGCTGGACAGCGCCTTCCAGCTGGCTGCCTCGTACAGCCAACAAGCGCTGGGTACCCGCCGTCAAGCGGCGGATCGTTTCCCGGTTCTGTTAGGTGCCGACTTGGGTGAGACGGTACCCGACGAACGGGCCACGGCATCTTTTTCGGAAGCCTTTGATACGGCCAACGTGCCCGTCTTGTGGCGCGAGATTGAGCAGGACCAGGAACAATACTGCTGGGACATCCCGGACCGCCAAATCGCCTGGTGCCAACAAAACGGTTTGCAGGTGACGGCCGGGCCGCTGATCCCGTTGGATCCCCTTGCGCTGCCAGACTGGATCACCCTCTACGAAGAAGACATGGAGACGCTGGCGGCCCTGATGTCCCAGTTTGTCCAGCGCGTGGTCCAGCGCTACCGAGGACGGGTGCAGCTGTGGCAATGTGCGGGCCGGGTGAACACCGGCGAGGTGCTGTCGCTCTCCGAAGAGGACAAAGTGCGATTGACTGCTCAGGCCATCGAATTGGTCTGCGCCCTGGATCCCGATACGCCGGTCCTGGTCTCCTTCGACCAGCCGTGGGCTGAATACCTGGGCAAGCGGGAGATGGATTTCCCGCCGCTGCACTTTGCCGATTTCCTGGTGCGCGCTGGATTGGGGCTTTCGGGCTTGGTGCTGGAGATCAACGTGGGCTACCGGCCGTACGGGTCGATGCTTCGCGACCCGCTCGAGTTCAACCGCCTGGTCGAATATTGGGGGCTTCTCGGCGTGCCTCTCTACATCAGCCTGAGGGTGCCGAGCGGATCGGGGCAAGATCCCCTTGCGCGTCGGCCGGTTCGCCCGGCTGGGGACGGATGGAGCATCGAGCGGCAGAAGCAGTGGGTCCGTCAGTACGTACCGCTGCTGCTGTCCAAACCGATCGTGCGTGGAGTCATCTGGGCACAGCTGAGCGATGCCGTGCCCCATGAATTCCCTCACGCCGGGCTGTTCGACGCCCAGGGGGTGCCAAAGCCAGCCCTCGGCCAACTGGCCGTCATCCGCAAGACGCTGATCTGTCCGGCGGCTTGAGGGACGGGCGCCAGGGATGCCGGCCGTCGCAGGACGGCCTGAACGGCACGGCCCGTCACGGCTGGCTGGCTGGCTGGCTGGATGGATGGCTGGATGGATGGTTTACCCGTCTCCATGTGGCTTTAGACGGCCACGAAACCCATCCCGATGCCCGCAGGGTGGGACAAGCAAACCGGTTGAATGGTGGGCCTGCGGCCGCCGGGCAAAGTCCCAGTAAAACCCAAGACGCTGGCCTGCCGAAAAAGTCGGTTTGCGCCGGCCCACCGCGGGCGACCTCGTCCCACCCTGCCGTCAGCGCCGGGCCAGAACGCAGTGCGAGGCTGCCAGGAGGTGGACGCGGATGTCCCAGCCGATCGCTTCGGGCTGAGGGGAAGCCGCAACACCTCACGTTTGTCAACCCGCAGCCGCTCAAGCGGCCTTTTGTGTTTGCCCGGATCGCCGAGCAGCCGGCGCGGCGGTGGCCGGATATCCCGATCCTCGTGGTGGAAAGCCGCACGCGGGCCAGGGGTCTCGATCAGACCGGCGTCGACTTGAGCTTGGCCAAGAACCTTTTCTACACGGGTGATCCACCCGACCCGCGGCGGTTGCTGCTCAAAGAAGCCTACCAACAAGGTGGCCTCGTCGGACAAGACGACCTGGCCGTGCTGGTGGGAATCAGCGCAAAACACCAACACAAACCGTCCCTCGCCCAACTCCCAGTAGGGCTCACATGAGACTATCCCCGGTCATTCACGGCGACTTTGCTCCTGGCCGCAACCGCATGCCGCGAAGTGTGTTCCGCCGAACGCCGGAAAAAGACACTCTACGGTTGGCCGGACGGCCTGGCGGATTCAGCGTGGGTTTGGATGGCCACGTAGCTCATTCTCAGTTCATGGAGCAGACGGGCGATCAGCGCGCTTTCCTCGGGCGTGCGGTTGCCTTCGGTCTTCTCTTCCAGCATGGCGATGGTGTCGATGGCGTGTTTGGCCTGGTCCAGATGGACCGCCGTCTTGCCATCCACGGGGTTCGGGGCCAGGCCCATGGCCACCATGGCCTGCATGGCCAGGCCCGTGGCCAGGGAAGCCAGGTCCGGGGGCGGCAGGGGGGCGTGCTGACCGAGCCCGGCCGCGTCGCCGGCGTGATGCTTTTGCTTTTCCGCCTGGGCCTGAGCGGCCTCCTTTTCCGCCTGTACCCGGGCCTTCCAATCCTCGTCAACAATGATCTTCTTTTCGTTCCTTTCCGACTCGCCGCTCATGGCTCTCAGTTCCTGGCTGTGATCATGAACGAGTTGGATGTTCGAACGGTTTGGGTTTCTTACGCTCGGTGGCATCCGCGGGTTCGGCCTTCGTCTGGCGTTCGCTGCGACTGAGATGCCTGGCCACGGCCGCTCCCACAAAGCCCTCGAACAGCGGATGCGGGTCGGTCGGCTGGGACTTGAACTCCGGGTGGAACTGGACGGCCACGAACCACGGGTGACCGGGGATTTCCACCACCTCGACCAGCTTCCCATCCGGGCTCGTGGCCGACACCTGCATCCCGTGGGCCGCGAACTGCTGCCGGTACGCGTTGTTGAACTCATAGCGATGCCGGTGCCGTTCGGAAATCTCCAAGGTGTCGTAGCAGAGGGCCGTGCGGCTGCCGGGGACCAGCCGGGCCGGCTGGGCCCCCAACCGCATCGTGCCCCCCTTGTCGGTGATAGTCTTCTGCTCGTCCAACAGGCAGATCACCGGGTGGGGGTTGTCCTTGTCGAATTCCGTCGAATTGGCACCCTGCAGACCGATGACGTTCCGAGCGAACTCAATCACGGCGCACTGCATGCCCAGGCAGATGCCCAGGAAGGGAATACCCCGTTGGCGTGCAAAACGCACCGCATCCACCTTGCCTTCGATCCCCCGTTCGCCGAACCCACCAGGCACGAGGACGCCGTCCACCCCAGACAACAGCCGCTCCGGCCCCTCCCGCTCGACCGCTTCGCTGTGCACGCGCTGGATCCGCACCTGGGCGTTGTTGGCGATCCCTCCATGATCCAACGCTTCGTAAATCGACTTGTACGCATCCCGGTGCTCGGAATACTTCCCCACCACGGCGATCGTGATCTCGTACTCCGGATTGCGAAGTCGGTGGAGGAGTTCGCGCCAGCTTGCCAGGTCAGGCGGACCGGCCTTCAGCTGGAGCTTGCGGACAATGAGTTCGTCCAGCCCGTGTTCCACCAGACTCATGGGCACTTCATAAACGGAGAATTCCTTGTCCCGCTCTTCGATCACCGCCTCGATCGGTATGTTGCAGAACAGGGCGATCTTGGCTCGCTCGTCGCGCGACAAGGCCCGCTCGGTACGGCAGATCAGGATGTCCGGCTGGATACCGATCTGCCGCAGTTGGCCCACCGAATGCTGCGTCGGCTTCGTTTTCAGCTCACCGGCGGCCTTCAGGTAGGGAACCAGCGTCAGATGGATGTAGAGACAATTTTCCTTGCCGATATCGAGGGCGAACTGGCGGATGGCCTCCAAGAACGGCTGGCTCTCGATGTCGCCCACCGTGCCCCCGATTTCCGTGATCACGACGTCGACCGAAGGTCCACCCAGCTTGGCGATCACGCCCTTGATCTCATTGGTGATATGGGGGATCACCTGGACCGTCTGCCCCAAAAACTCGCCCCGGCGCTCCTTGTTGATCACCGCCTGGTAGATCTGGCCCGTCGTGTAATTGCAGTCCCGTGTGAGCGGACTGCCAGTGAAGCGTTCGTAGTGGCCCAGATCGAGGTCCGTTTCGCTGCCGTCATCCAGCACATAGACTTCACCGTGCTGGTACGGACTCATCGTCCCCGGGTCCACATTGATGTACGGATCCAGCTTCTGCATGCGCACCGAAAGGCCTCGCTTCTCCAGCAGCATGCCGATCGATGCGCTGGTCAGACCCTTGCCCAAGGAACTGACCACGCCGCCGGTGACAAATATGTGCTTGCTCATCAGCACCCCCTGGAGTTGCGAACCCGCGCTGCGGGCCAGTCCCCGAACCACCGCCCGGCAACGCTCTCGGAGGCCGGCACATCCAGGGTCCGAGGTCTCCCGCGCCGCTTCAGCAGCTGCGTGGGGAGGCCCGCGAACACCGTGGACCGCCCGACAGCCCCTCGCCGGCAAAGCCTACCAAAACCCTATTCTACCGGCCCCGGTACCGCTGGACAAAGGCGCAGTAGTCTTCTGGCGTGTCGATGCCGAAGCTGGGCTCCTGGACCACCCCCACCAGGATCGCATATCCGGCCTCCAGAACCCGCAGTTGCTCCAGCTTTTCCAGTTTCTCCAGACGCGATGGGGGCATGGAGGCCAGTTGCAGCAGGAATCGGCGGCGGTAGGCGTAGAGCCCAATGTGCTGGTAGAAGGCCGGGGCGTCTCGGCTCAATAGGGCGTCGTCCCAGCTGCGGGGGAAGGGGATCGTGCTGCGGCTGAAGTACAAGGCCCGGCCGCGATGGTCGAAGACCACTTTCACGCAAGCGGGGTCCTCCAGCTGCTGCCGGCTGCGGATCGGCGTGGCCAGGGTCGACATCGCCGCTTCGGGGTTCTGCTCCAAGAGGCTGATGGCCAAATCGATGGCCTCTCCGGACAGCTCGGGCTCGTCCCCCTGCAGATTGACCACGATGTCCACATCGGCCAGTTGCCGGGCCACCTCGGCCACACGATCTGTACCGCTGGGGGCAGCGGGTGATGTCATGCAAACTTCACCCCCGAACGATCTGACCTCGTTGAAGATCTCCCCATGATCGGTGGCTACGCATACACCGCTCGGCAGGGTGGCCTCTAAGGCGGCCTCGTACGTGTGCTGAATGAGGGTCTTGCCCGTGTCGCGGCGAAGCAGTTTCCGCGGCAGGCGGGTGGAGCCGAGCCGGGCGGGGATTACGATGTAGCTGGTGCTGCGGATTCGGAGCCGAGGAGCCGGTTCGCCCATGACGTCCTCCGTGACCTTCGACGGGATGTGGCCCACAGCTTTGGCCACGTAGGGTTCTAGCCGATCCGAGCCGCTTGTTCCAGAGCAAAAGGCGGAGAGCAGGAAGCGCAGGGCTGAGCGGCCGGCCCTGGCCGCCGGTAAACGAACAGGGCGTGGTGTCGCCGATCAGTTCCCCCGGCGCTGGGCCCTTGTCCACATGGCCCGGTGCAGCTCAGCCGGCGCGAGGCGCCCGGGGGGAATGCTTTCCAGCCACGGGCCGTGAAGCTGGGTCGGCTCCGGCAGCCGCCGCGCCGCTGGGGGCGGGTCGGCCACGTCTACCCCAACCAGGTTCAAGCCTTCCGTGCCCAGCCGTGCGGGCCACTCGACCGGCCGCGCCGTGCGGATATTCCAGAACGTGGCCCCGCCGGCCGTGTGGCCCCCGCGCATGCCCCCGCCGCTTGAGGCGAACAGCCGGGCGCCGCCCCCCGCCTCGATGTCGGTAAACAGGTTTTCGTAAGGTGCCCAACGGTGATGGTCCATGCACAAATCGACGGCCCGGCCGCGGGAAAACACGCAACCCACGGCGCTTTGCACCGTCAAGTCGTGGATGAACCGCGTCTGGATGGAGAAACCGGTGCACAGACAGTCGTGCCCGTAGAGCGAAATGCCGTGGTGCCCGGCGTACCCACGGCGCGACAGACGCCCCGGATCCGCCTGTAAACGGATGCCTTCAAGCGTACAGAACGTGCCCGACACGTACGGCCCGCTGTCGGCGTTGCGGATCAGGAGGTCACGCAGGAGGCAATGGGCTGCGGTGCGGGTGATTTCCACCGGATTGTAGCCTTTTTCCCGAAAGTGCCCCTGATAGGGCTCTGCGGGAAACTCGAAACAGAACCCTTCCACCGCCACATCGGTCACCGTGGGCACGAAACGCGCGACGGTGGGCCGCCATTGCAGGCGCACGTCGAAACGCAGGGGCCGGTCGAGCTGGATCGCTCTGCCCTCGACCGCCCGCACCCGGAACACCTGACGGATCCGCCAGTTGTTCAACCCGGAGATGTTCCCCGGCTGACCGCGATACAGGTACTCGAGCAGCGATTTCCGGCCGTCGTCGTGAAGGGTGAGCACGACTTCATCACCGACGCGAAAAGGCGACGACTCGAGCCGTAATCGCCGGTCCCCCCGCGCCGCCTCGGCGGCCACGCCTACACCCACATCGCTTTGCCGCTCCGGCCCGCCGATCGAGATCAGCCCGCCGTTCCATGACCAACCGGTCGTCGGCTGTCTGCCGTCGGTTCGCGCGGGGCGAGGATCGAGCTCGTCTCCTGGTTTCGTGAAGATCAACGTCGTCCTATGGGAGCCCGCCCCGCGCAACACGAGACGGGAGACGCTGATCCTGAGCA
>DQVB01000734.1 GCA_015661985.1 Planctomycetota bacterium
CGCGGCCGCGTCGCCCACCCGCCCCAGAGCCTCGGCGGCCGTCCACCGCACCCACCGGTTCTCGTCGGCCAGCGCTTCAGCCAATGCAGGGACGGCTGGCTCGGCTCCCCGCCCCATCTGGCGGAGCACGCAGGCGGCAGCCAGCCGCACCCGAGGGGATCGGGCAGCCAAGGCCGGGACGACCCCATCGACCACCTCCGGCCCGACGGCGGCCAGGGCCGCAAGGGGCGGCAAACTCAGCGAATCAGGCCCTGTGCCATCAGGGCCCTCGGTCACCGCCTCCAAGGCAGCCAGGACCGCGTCAGGTCCCAACTGAACGATAGACCGGGCCGCCCGCTGCCGAACGGCGGCATCGTCGCTCTCCACCAGCTGTTCGACCAACTGCTGGAGACGCTCCTCTGAGGCCTGCCACCCCTCCACGTCGCCGGACCGGGCGAACAGCACCAAGCCGATCAAAACGACCAGCAGGACCACCAGGGCGGTAAGCACACGGATGGCGATCGTCGTCCACTGGCCCGGTTCAGCCTCGGTCTCTTCCGCGGGCCTGCCTACCGGCGGGGCTTGGGAGGTCGAACTGAACGGGGCCGTGCTCTCCAAGCGAGCCACGGTGAAACCTCCGTCCACCGATACATCCCCGCCGTCAGCCGGCCGGCCGCAAGAAGGACAGGCCCCACCCGGGCCCGCCGCATCCATTCGCTGTCCGCAGTGAGAGCAACGCATCAGCCGGCGTTCCCAACGTCCCAGAAGGCGAACCGTAATGGCCCATCAACACCGAAAACAACGACGGGGCCCGACTGGGGCTCGCCACCCTCCCCACTGCTCGGCCCCAAATGGCCAAGGGTTCAAACCACACCGGACCGCCTTTCTTTCAGTCTAATTGCGGCCATTGGTCAGGACCAGCCGGTGGCCAATGGCGGCCTTGGCTACAGCCGATGAAAGTGGCTCGCCGGCGTCATTTCGGCCGACGGCCCCGATAGAATGCATCAAAGGCCGCGCTGCAGCTGCTGTGGAGCCCGGGCCATGTTCGTCTTTTCCCCTGAATGTGGACGTGGCCATGACGCGGTGGCCCATCGCCAATTGGGTCCTGATCGGCGTGATCTGTTGCGCGAGCGTCCTGGGGTGGCTTTGCGAACCATTTTTCCTTGCTCTTGCCGGCCTTTCCCGGAACCCCGTGCCCGTTCCGCCTCCTTTGGAGGGCCCAGTCGACTTACGAGAGGCAGCCGAACGCAGTATCCTCCGGGCGCTTTTGGAGGGATCCCTTGGACCGCCGGTGTTTCGTCCGCCCCAGTGGACGCTGCCGGTCCTGGCCGTCACCAGCACGCTGTTGCATGCCGATGTCATCCACTTGGCCGGCAATATGCTGTTTCTTTGGGTCTTTGGCAACGCTGTGAACTACAAGTTCGGCCACGTGCGTTTCCTGGGCCTCTATTTCGGGGCTGCCCTGTTGAGTGGGCGGGTTTGCGATTGGTGGAGCATGCCGGGGACAGCCGTGGTTGGTGCCAGCGGGGCGATCATGGGCATCGTAGGCGCGTATCTTGTGTTCTTTCCGAGAAACGATGTGGGGGTCTTCTATTGTTTTGTCCTTTTCGGTCTCATTTGCCCGCACGTCGACACGTTCCGCATGTCGAGTTGGATTATGATTGCAGCGTGAGGCAGGCGCGACGTTGGCCGGGCACGAGGTTTTTCGTCTCCGGTGCTAAGCGCTGCTCTGAAGCCAACGAGCGTTACGGGCGGCGAGTCGTGTGTGCCGGCTGATCGCCGGCCTCTTGTTCGTCGTACTCGCCTTCTTCGTCCTCGTCATAATCCTCTTCGTCCTCTTCCCAGTCTTCGTCTTCCTCTTCCTCCTCTTCCCAGGCATCCTCCTCCTCGTACTCATCTTCGTCTTCGTCTTCGTATTGTTCGTCGCAGGTTTCGTACTCCTGCTCAGCGACTCGGTCTTCCTCTTCCCACGGTGCGGTGTCCAGGCTTCCGGTTTGCGGGGCGGGAGACGGGCAAAGGGGCTCGATCTGGGCGTTATTGGGCGGTCCCGTGGCTGCTATCGCGTTGGGCACATGGATGGTGCTCCGCCTGGCCGGCTGGGTGGGGCCCGCGGGCTGGCCGCGCATCTCGTCCCATTGCTCCACGCTGATGAGCACTTCCCGGGCCTGGGAGCCGTTGTAGGGGCCCACGATACCGTCTTCGGCCATGTAGTCGATCAGTCGCGCGGCGCGGCCGTAGCCGATCCCCAGGGCCCGCTGCAGGAGCGACACGCTGCCGCGTCCTTCGCGCACGAGGACGTCCACCGCGGCCTCGTAGAGCTCATCCCGATTGCGCAGCTGCATCTGCTCCGGCCCGTCCAGTTTCAGCTGAACCAACTCTTTGACGAATTGCGGTTCGCTGGTGGCCACGGCGGAGATGACGCGGAGGATTTCATCGTCGCTCAGGTAGGTCCCCTGGCCGCGGATCAGGCTGCTGGTTCCCGGGCGCAGGAAGAGCATATCGCCGTTGCCCAAGAGTTTTTCCCCGCCCATCTCATCCAGCACCACGCGGCTGTCCGTGCGGCTGGCCACTTCGAAGCAGATCCGCGCCGGCAGGTTCGACTTGATCAGACCGGTAATCACGTCCACGGTCGGTTTTTGCGTGGCCAAGACCAGGTGGATGCCCACAGCCCGACTTTTTTGGGCCAGCCGGATGATGTGGGCCTCCACTTCTTTGGCGGCGGTCATCATCAGGTCGGCCATTTCGTCGGCCACGATGACGATGAAGGGCATGCGTTTGGGGATCTGCGACCACTGCTGGTCATCGATCGGGTCCATGCGTTCGCGCAATTCCTCTTCGCCCAGCTGGTTGTAGACGGTCAAATGGCGCACACCGGCGCGGGCCAATAGCTGGTAACGTTCTTCCATCTTCTCGACGGCCCAGGCCAGGATGGCTTCCGCCTTGCGCATGTCCGTCACCACTGGATGCATCAGGTGGGGGATCTTTTTGTAAGGGCTGAGCTCGACCATCTTCGGATCGACCAGCAGCATGCGCACTTCGTCCGGACGCCGGGTCATGAGGATGGAAACGATCATCGAGTTCAGCGCCACACTTTTTCCCGTCCCCGTGCGCCCCGCGATCAGCAGGTGGGGCATGCTGGCCAGGTCCACCACCAGCGGGTTCCCGGCCACATCCTTACCCAGGAACAGGGGGATACGCATGGCCTGTACTTGTGGACCGGCATCTTCCATCACTTCACGCAATCGCACCAGCTGCCGCTGGCTGTTCGGCACTTCGATCCCCACCGTGTTCTTGCCCGGGATGGGAGCCACGATCCGCACGCTGGGCACCTTCAGCGCAATGGCCAGGTCGTCGGCCAGGCTGGTGATCCGGCTCAATCGCAATCCGGCCTCCAGGGCCACTTCGAATTGGGCGATCACCGGGCCCGTTTGGATCTCCACCACCCGTACATGGATCCCGAAGTCGGCCAAGGTCTTCTCCAACACCCGGGCCTTCTGGCGCACATCCTTTTCGTGCCGCTCGAAGCAGAACGGCTCGGCCTCCAGCAGCAGGTCCATGTTGGGCAAGTCGTAGTCGGCCGCGTCACCTTCGACCGCAGCCGCCTCGATCTCCTCGAACAGCTCCTGGCGAGTTGTTTTCCGCGGTTTGCGTATGCGCAACGGCAACAACGACCGCTTCGAGCCGCCCGCGCCCTCGTCGTCCTGGTCGTCCCCTTCCTCTTCCTCCTCGGCCGCCGCGGGATCGACATCCGCCGCGCCGGGGCCCGCAATCCGCACCTCGGGCTCCCGGTCCGCCTCGTCCGCTTCCTCCCCTTCCGTCCAATCCTCCTGCTCGGCCGCACCGCCCCACAGTTTGGCGGCGTAGGCCATGGCCACCCGCACCAACCCCCGGGCCAACTCCGTAGCCGGCACGACCACCAGCCACGTGAACAGCCGAATCACGAAATAGTCCGTCGAGAGCAACAGACCGCCGAGGATGATGCTGCTTACCAAGATGTACCCGCCCACGGCGGCGAAATGCATCTCCAACAGACCACGCCCGGCCGCACCCACCAGTCCGCCCGGGCCGATCACTGGCCCTGGAGAAAGCCCCGGAGCGGCCATGGCCACCAGCGTGCAGATGCCCGCCAGCGATAGCAACCAGCCGAAGGCGCGCAACACGGGCTGATCAACCGGCCGCCGTAGCAGAAGCAGGGCATCGAGCACGGCCAAGGACAGAAGCACATAGTACGCGCCCAGCCCAAGGGCCCAAAACAACACGGAACTGACCACCACGCCCGACGGACCACACACGTTGGCAATCTCCGATCGCCGCGGATGGACCAGGTTGCTGGGCGGGTCCGCCGGATCGTACGTCAACAGACTGGCGGCCAAGAAAACGGTGAGGGCCAGAAGGCCAAGGGCCAGCAGATCGAGCTTCAAGTTGCGTTGTTCGAGCATGGAAGCGGGGGAGGAAGAACCGCGCCTCGGGGGCAGAGGCGATTAACCTGGGCGCGTCCATGCCCGACACACCATCCTATGATCCATCATCATCATCGGCTGCCTTTGGTCTGGCCGGCCAATCTTGCCGAACTGGCCCATATCCCCGGCCCAGCTCGCCTGGATTGCCTGAATGCCGCGCGCTACCTGAGCGGTACAGGTTCACCGATAGAGCCCTTTCGAAGTGGGGCGGCCCAAGGCGCCGCTGGCGTGCCGGTCCCCAGGACCATGGCGGGCCTCATATCCGGCGCCTTCCTCCCATCCGGTTGACCGGAACCTGGATGACCAGACTGCCAGTTCCGGCGGGAAAGTGGGCCACTTTACCGGCGAAATGGGAGCCGGCTGGGCGGTTGCGGGACGGGACGACGAACACGCAGAGGGGGCCAGACGCGGGGTGCGAAGACCTCTGAGGCGGCTCAACTGTCGGGTATCACCGAGACGGTCCCCCAGCAAAAGGAGGAGGCCCGGCAAAACACGAGCGAGGGGATAGCGAGGCGGTGATGAACCAAGAGGGCGGGGCCGGGGAAGGTGCAGACGGCACACAGAGACCGTCAGCCCCCAGCCCGTGAACCCGCA
>DQVB01000390.1 GCA_015661985.1 Planctomycetota bacterium
CGTTGCCCCACGTGCCGGGACTGCCTCTGCTTTGCCTGAAACCCTCGATCGCCGGCCTGCGCGCAGTCAGTCAACGGCGCCGCCCACCAGATCTCGTGAGCCACCGCGTACTGGCCAACTTGCGCAGCTTACACAAGAAAAAGCCGTCCATCACATGGCTGGGAAGCAGACGCACGCTTCGGGTCACCTCCGGCCGGTAGGTTCGGCCCTCCCAGCCGGCCAGCCCCGGCTGGACGTTCCCCATGCCCAGATCCATCACTTCCACTTCAACCGCCTGGCCAAAGTACTCCAGGGCGTCATGGATCACCTGCTCATTCTCCTCCGGGGCAAACGAACAGGTGCAGTAGACCAGCACCCCTCCGGGTTTGAGGCTGGCCAATGCGGCGCGCAGCAGCCCCTTCTGCTTGCGAGCCGATTCGCGGACTTTGCGCAGGCTCCAGTGAGCCCACGAACGCGGATCATCGAGTCGGAACCGCGCCTCGGACGAACAGGGCGCGTCCAACAACACGCGGTCGAACTGCTCAGGCACCTTGCGCCCCACGGTCCGCCCGTCGGTCAAGTAGGTGCGAGCGATGGTCACCCCGAAGCGGCGCAGGTTCGTCTGGAGCTTGTACATGCGGGTGCGGATCGGTTCCACCGCGGCGATCTTCCCCCGGTTCTCCATCAGTCCCGCTATGTGGATCGTCTTGCCCCCGGGGGCGGCGGCCAGGTCCAACACGTGCTGGCCCGGGCGGGGAGCCAATACCAGCGGCGGAATCATGCTGGAAGGATTCTGGATATAGATGAGCCCCTCCTCCGCCTCCACACTCCTGACCAGTGCCTGCCGCTGCTCCGCGCCGACCAGGAAAGCCTCGTTCAGCCAGCCCACGGGCTGCACGACGAAACCCGAAGATCGGAGCCGATGGACCACCTCTTCGACGGCGGCCTTCAGCGTGTTGACCCGGAAGGCGGTCGGCTTGCCGCGGCTGAAACTGGCCACACACTCCTCCCACCGCTCGGCCGGTACAATCCGGCGAAGTCGCTGGAGGAATGGCTCCGGCAATGCTGGGCCAGGGGCGCTCATCCTGGGTAGCCCCCATGGCTGGTGGCACGGCAGTGACCGAGGGCTCTCATGGCGTTCAGGGGCATACACCGTTTCGGTAATCTCAGTTGTCAGCCATCGTGCTGTCCGTTACACGCGCTGTCAACGCTGCCCCAACGGCTGAACAGCCCCGGCACCCGGCGCGCCGGCGCGCCTTCCTCGCTTTCGGCCGCTCTGGTAAACTGACCCTGTCGGCAGCGGGGAGGCCGAAGGGGCCAGAATCCGCTGCCCGTTGCCGTGGTGTTGGATGAGGCCGGTTCGCGGAGGAAGCTGGTAGCGTGTGGGACCGGGTGGGGGAAGACGTGGGGAGTGAGGATCACTTTGAGGGACGTTCTCAGGGGGTGCGTCGATCTACAAACCGTATTGAGGGAGGTCTTGCAATGTCAGCGGAAAAGAATCCTCGAAAATCAAGCAGTTCCCGGCGCCGGTTCCTCAAATCGACCGGGGCGCTGGCCGCCGGCTTCGCTTTGACCCGGGCGGCCAGGTCTGCTGGGTCGGCGGAAACGCTGGCTGTGTTCGGCGGTCCCAAGGCAGTCAGCTGGCCGGACGCCGAACAGCGGGAGGCGTACCGGTGGCCCATTTACGGCCGCGAAGCAGAAGAGGCCGTAGTGCAGCTTGTGCGAAGACACAGCTACGAACCGATTGCGCTGTTGGAGCAGGAATGGAAACAGTATACGGGCTGTCCCCACGTCAAGGCGCATTGCAATGGCACCAGCGCGTTGGCCAGTATGTTCTTTGCCTTGGATCTTCCGCCGGGCAGTGAGATCATGGTGCCCAGCTATACGTTCTTCGCCACCATCGTTCCCATGCGGCTCTTTGGGTTGGTGCCGGTCTTTGTGGATATCAACCCGCGCACGTTGAACTTCGATCTGGAAGACGCCAAGGGGCGGCTGACCAAGGATACCAAGGCTGTGCTGCCGGTCCATTGGCTGGGGCTCCCCTGCGATATGGACGAGATCAACGACTGGGCCGGCCGCAAGGGCCTGACGGTGCTCGAGGATGCCGCCCATGCGCACGGCGCGGAGCTGAAGGGCAAGAAAATGGGCACGTGGAGCCGCATGGGGATCTACAGCTATCAGGCCAGCAAGCTGATGCCGGCCATCGAAGGTGGCATGGGGATGTACGAGAACCGCGAGGATTACGAGCGGGCCACGACCTTCGGGCACTATTCGCTGCCCCGTGGGTTCCCGAAGGACAGCCCCTACGCCAAGTACTTCGGTACCGGATTGGGGCTGAAGTTCCGCATGCACCCCATCGCCGCCGCGCTGGCTCGCTGCCAACTGCGCACGCTCGACCAGCGCAACGCCACGGGTGTGGCCCAGGTCCGACGGCTCAATGACCGGCTCCTCCAGCTGCCGGGCCTGTACGAGCAAACCTCCGGCCGCAGCGACGTCCAACGGGTCTACTACGCCCGCAACGTCCTCTTCCTCGACGAGAAACAGGCGGGCATGTCGCGGCGGGCTTGCGTCAAGGCGCTCCGCGCCGAAGGCGTCCACGCCGCGGAACACACCTACCGCCTGCAGCACAAGTGCGCCCTGTACCAGGAGGCGGGCTGGTGGCACCACAAGCCGAGCATCGCCGAACTGCCCGGCTGCGAACAGGCCAACGCCACAGGTATTCGGCTGCCCTACTTCACCTCAGAGGTGCCCGAACTGATGGAGCAATACGCCAAGGCGTTTGAAAAGGTCTGGGCGCACCGCAAAGAACTGGCGTCCGTCGGGTGACGCTCAACGGAACGAGGCCGCAGGCCCGCAATCGGCGCAAAGCCATGGCCACTGGACGCCGTCAATCCCCGGCGGCAACCACCGGGTTGCGCAGCACGCCCACGCCTTCCAGCTCCACGTCGACCGCGTCGCCCGGATGCAGGGTCGGCGTCTTGCCCGGCGTGCCGGTGAAGATCAGGTCCCCCGGCTCCAACGTCACGTGCCGGCTGGCAAAACTCACCAGTTCGGCCACCCCGAAGATCATGTCCCGAGTCCGCTGGGACTGCCGCACCTGGCCGTTCACTCGACATTGCAGTAGCAAATCGTCGTAGGCGATGCCTGATACGATGAAGGGCCCGCACGGCCCGAAGGTGTCCGACCCTTTGGCCCGCCACCATTGGACATCGTCCTGCTGCCAGTCCCGGGCACTGACGTCGTTGCCGCAGGTAACCCCCAGGACATAGTCGAGGGCATCCTCCGGCGCTACGTTCTTGGCCCGCTTGCCGATGACGATCACCAATTCCGCTTCTGCGTCGACCCGCTTCGTTCCCGGTGGGATGACGATCGGCTCGCCACAGGCGATCAGGCAGGAAGGTACCTTGAAGAAGAACTCCGGGTGCTCGGGCACCGGTGCTTCCTCGTTCAAGTGACTCTTGTAGTTGCCCGCCGTGGCGATCACCTTGCTGGGCCGGGTGGGCACCAGCAGCTGCACCTGGGCCAGCCCGTACGTCGTATCGGTCGGCTCCCATTGGCCGAACAGGTCGCCGCGGATCCGCCGGATGCGATCCCCCTCCACAACGCCGTAGGCCACCCGGTTGCCAATGCGGAAACGCGCATAACGCGTGACGCCCGATGAGCCTTCATCGGCCGCGCCCAGACCGAGCATCATCACCAAGGCTGAAGCCGCTGCCAACACCGTCCCACACATGGTTGCACCTCCGCTACACAAGAGACCCAATCGACCCGACACAGAACATTCGGATCATAGGCAACCGGGCCTGGCAACGCAACAGGCGGGACACCTGGCCACCGTGTGCTCGCAACCCAGAAGCTACACTGGGCACATCGCGTGGAGGC
>DQVB01000087.1 GCA_015661985.1 Planctomycetota bacterium
GGCGATTCCGGAGGAAACGTGGCAGAGGATGAGCGAACCGGAGTGAAAGTGATCGGGGCGGCGGTGAGGCGGCAGAGCGACGGCAATGAGAAGAAGAACGCAGGAGATATTCTTATGAATCGGTCGAGGAAACGGGTTGGTGGTTGGGTTTGGATTGGGCTGGCGGCCGGTTTGATCGTGATGTCGGCATCCGACAACGGCAGTCGTGAGTTAATTGCCGCCGAAAGAATGGTTACACGGCAGCGTCCGAATCGAGTGGTCGTTGCGAAACAGGCAGCACCGGCCTACCAGTCGGCCGGGGAGACGGTGGCCGCGCGGCTGGGGTTGCCATTGGCAAAGAGCGAAGCCCCGGTGCCTCACGCGATCAACATCGGTCCGCCAAAATTCGCTGGGAGGTACCCGGAGGCCAAGAAGCTGCTTGCCAGTGTGCCGGCGGGTCGGCGATGGGATCTGATCTGCGAGGACGACGGCGGCACCTGGATTGTGACGGGAGCCACTCCGTTCGCCGCTGCACACGCCGCGCTCACGCTGGCCGATTGGCTGCGATGGGACGAGCCGATGCCGCAACCGTTCCGCAAAGTGCGCACGCCCGTATTTCGGTCGATGACCATGGAGTTCGACGACTGGACAACCGGCTTCGGACGTTTGGCCGACGGCTTCGACATGCGAAAGCACGTCGCCGACGCGGCGCGCGTGGGGATTCAGGCGTTGGAGGTGAATCTCCTGGCCGATGCCGTGCCGATCCAGGTGCGCGAGCGTCGGGTGTACGAGGACAAGTACCAATGGTGGTGCATCTATTCGCCCGGCCTCGACATGTTCTTCGAATCGGACCTGACTCGCGGCACGTATACCCGGGCCATGCTCAATCGCAACCTGGAAAAACTGAAGGCCACGGCCGCGATGTGCCGGGCGTGGGGGATCACGCCGACGTTCATCGCCTTTGAACCCCGCGTCTGGCCGGAACGTCTCTACGACAAGTACCCCGAGCTGCGCGGCACACGCGTCGACAACTCCGACTACTCCGCCGAAGCCGAGTACGCGCCCGACGTGAACCATCCCTGGGTCCGGCAACACTATGCCGAAATGATGACGCAGCTCATGGAGGCCGTCCCGGACCTCGGTCTGTTCTCCGTCTGGGCACAGGACAGCAATGCGGGCTTTCCCTGGGCGGAAAAGCTCTATGCCAGTGCGAACGGCCCGCGGGCTCCGCGGCGCCGTCCCGTCGAGGAATCGGTCGCCAACTTCATGACGACGCTACGCGACGCGGGACGCAAAGTGAATCCCAAGCTCCAACTAACGATCTGCGGTTCCTGGTTCACGAAAGACGAAGTGGAGAAAATCGCCCGGACGTTGCCGGCGGACATCGGCATCAGTTACACGACGACGCCCGGATATCGAGGCACAACGGGAAACTGGGCGCCGATTGAACTCATCCGCCGTTGTGGAAAAGAGCCGCAGGTGCAAATCGAGGAACTGAGCAATCCGTGGAAACCGCTCGGACCGATCCTCGGCGTGCCCTCTCCCTGGCTCGTGTACGAAAAGCTCTGCGACATTCAAACCGAGGGCCGCGTGCGGGACCTGATTCTTCGTGGCGGCATCCAGACCGAGGTGTTCGTGCCCAACTTCATCACAAACGAGGTTATCAGAGCGTTCCTGTTCGAAGGTTCGGATCTCGATGTGGAGTCGCTCATCGTGCGGCGGGCAAAGGCCTGGACCAAAGACGATGCCGAAGCCAACGCGCTGGTCGAAGCGTGGCGGCTTTGCGACTCCGCCGTTCGCGATGTCAACGTGCTGGCTTGGACGGTCAACTTCGTCTCCGGCCGGACCCTTTGGCGGCGTATCGTTCGCCCCATCGTGCCCAACCAGGCGTTACTGACCCTCCAGGACAAGTGCTACTACAATCACCTCGAATTCACCGTCGGGCATACCGACCCCGCCTGGATCGACCACTTCTACAAAGGATGGGGCCGGATGGTGCGAGACGATGAAGCACACGCGGCACTGAGCAACTTTGACGATAAACTCCTGCCGAAACTCCGCGAGGCGGTTCGCATCCTGAACGCTCGCGAGCCGCTTTCGGACACAGCCCGTGATGTACGCGATCGCATTCGGACGTTCCTGCACGTATTCACGACGGATCGAAACCTGATCGAGGTGCAGGAGGCGATCCATGCCTGCCTGGCGGAAAGTCGTGAGCGGCCGGAAACCAGCGGCCACAGGCGGCGCATCCGCCGTGCCATGGAAAACGAGCTGGTCAATGTTCGCCAGTTCATCGAACTGCTCGAATCGTCGCCCTCCACACTTATCCCGGTCACGTCGTGGGAGGAGACGCCGTTCATTCATCGAGCGCCTTTTTCGCACTTGCTGAAGCTCAAGCTGGACCGGATGGAACGTCATTTGGCCGATCCGCCGGGACCGTGGTTCGACGAACTCAAGCAACCGGGCGGCTGGACTTCGGACCTTCGTGACAAATTGCCTGAACCATGACCAGACGGGAGACTAGACGGGATGAGAAAGGGACAGACCTGGCGTGTTCCGTTTGCAGCCATCGAATGGAGTGCTTCGCGCCCGTACCAGTCCCAAAGCAACGACCCTAAGTCAGCTCAGGTGAAGCGGCGCGAGTGGAGCGAACGTCGCGCGACTCTGGGATCCGAAGATCATTTACCGCCGGCCCCCTTAGAGGCACTCCTAACAGGGAGTGGTATCATGTATTTACGAGCGGCTCTGCTCTTGGCTATCGCGGTTGTTCCTCGTCTCATTGCCGTGGCTGCGGATTCGCCGGCGCCCGGGACCAAACCAACGGCTTTGCGATTCCAGGAGACGCCGAAGGGACTTTCTTACGAGGTGGCCGCTCCGGACAAGCGTCCCGTGCGACCTTGGCGCGGGTTACGACTCGGCGATGAGGACATCCGTCTTTTGCGGCGGCGGTGTCGAGAGGACGAATCGTTCAAGCAACTGGCGCGATCCCAACTGCTGACGGCGCGGCGATGGATGGAATACTCACCAGAATTCCTGGCGTCCCTGGTTCCACCGGCCGGGGCGCGCTTCGCACATGGCTTCGCTGGTGATCCGGAGGTGGATCAGTCGTGGAGTTACTTTGGCGGTGGGGGGATTTGCGATCTGAAACGGCCCGGCACTTTGAAGTCACCTCACACCGGCAAAATGTACAAACCTTTGGTGGAAGGCGGCACGCATTTTGACGACGGAAGCGGTTGGGTCCGTCCGTCGGATGGAAAACGGTTTTACTTGCGAGGCATCTGGTATTCCTACGCGGTGCGGCAACTCCACGCCGGCGTGGATGCCTTGGCCTGGGCCTATGCGCTGACCGGACAGGAGCCCTTTGCCGAGCGCGCCCTGCGCATCCTCGATGCGTTGGCTGCTTTGCGCCCCACCACGGATCAGGCAGCCACCATGGACAATCGCCACACCTGGGTGCTCAAGGCGTGCGCGGCGGATCCCACTTTCCGTTACGCCGCCTTCTGCTACATGGGCAACCTGGGAAACCAGCGCATGGTCGAAAGCGTTCTTTCGCTGGATCTGCTGGCCGCCAGCCCGTTTGTCCGGACCGACTCGCCCAGCGCTCCGGGAAAAACGATCTTGGAGCATATTCGGGACGATTATTTTGTGGTTCTGGAACGTCACAATAGATCGCGGGCCATTGTGAGCTTTCAAAATCACATTCAGGCAATGGTCTTGAACGTGCTGGCCCAGGCGCTCCTGTTCGAACGACCGGCCGATGTGCAGTTCGCATTGGATTTCATCTACGCGGCGATCGACAATACGATCGATCCGGACGGTGTCTATTATGAAGTCAGCGGCTCGTACAGCGGCACCGGGCTCTACTACATGGGCGGCATCATTCGGATGTTGGCCCGGTATGATCCGTCACGCTACCAAGGCGACATGCCGGACGGGGCGGAGAAACCCTACGGCCTGCGGCTGGCGAACCATCCCCGTTGGCACGCTTACATCGTTGACAAGTACTACCGCGAGGAAATACTGGGGCGCCGCCCTTCTTATGGAGACAGTGGGGTGGACCGGACGACCGGAGCGCCGGGACTGATGGTCTCGATACGGAACCTCCGCCGGGCATATTTGCAGGATACCCTGCGGCAGGTCACCGTCCCCGAGTGGCGTGATCGGGTTCGGAAACTATATGGACGCATCTCCCCGGATGTGCGACGAAAGGCCTCGCTGGCAAGGCCCTGGTTCGGGGGCGAACTGGAAAAGCAATACGATCCGCCGGACGCCGCGAAGGGGGACCACGTCGCAACAGACTCCAATCTGCTTGGGTACAAGGTATTGGCCACGCTGCGCAGCGGACGCGGCTGGAATCGACGGGCCCTCTTGTTTCGTGCCGGCTGCTATGCCAGCCATGGACATGACGATGCCATGGCCGTCTTCTGTTATGCCCACGGTCTGGCATGCACGGGGGATTTCGGATACTCGTTGTACGGCTACCCGGATCATCTGGGGTTTGGCGTACGGGCGGTCAGCCATCCGTTGGTGGTTGTGGACGAGGACCCCGATGCGCCCCGTTATGGGCGCAATGCGCCGGCCGCTTCCGTTCGGGTGTTTGCCCCTCTGAAACCCGCGCAGATTATCGATATGGAAGCTCCCGGTTTGTGGGCCCATTGCGGGGTGGATGAATACAGTCGGCAGATCTGGCAAGTGGATGTCGACGATACACACTTCTATTGGCTGGACATCTTTCGTGTGCATGGAGGGACGGTACATGACTATGTGTGGAATGCCCGTTTTCTGGACGAACCCCGGGAGGATGACGGCTTGTCGCTGGAAGGGGTTACCTGCCAACCGGTCGACGGCGTATGGGTCTTGAATGCCTTGCGCGATCCGAATCGTGCCGCGTTGACCTACAACCGGCCGGGCTTGAGTTGGGGCGAACGTTTGCGGCCCGGCGGCCTGATGGAGCCCTCGAATGACCCGCACGAGAAGATCGGCTACAGCGGTTGGAAGGCGCCGCCCGGAAATGGATACGGCTTCATTTATGATGTGCGCGTGGGCAAGCCCGGCAAGCAGTGGTCCGCCTGTTGGGATCTCGGAGACAACGAAGCCCGCATGAAGATCGCCATGCTGGGTGCGCGCGGACAGCAGGTGATTCGGGCGCGTTCGCCCGTAATCAACAGACCCGACAAACGACATGCCGTGGTGATCGCACGCCGGGAGGGAGACGCCCCTCTGAGCAGCCGCTTTGTCAATCTCGTCCAGGTGGCCCGTTCGAACAACTTCTCGGTACGCGCGGCCCAACGCCTGGACTCCGATCAAGACGGAAGTATCGCGGTGCGCATTCAACTTCTGAACGGCATGGAAGACGTGATTCTATCGACGGATTCCGATGACGGCGAGATTCGGGCCGGCAATGTTTCGCTCCGAGGCCGCTACGGCTGGGTGCGACGCGACAAGCAGGGCCACGTCGTGCGAATGCAGCTCGTTCGCGGTACACGGCTGACCTGTGGAGCCGTGGAACTCACGTGTGCAAAGCCCGTAATTACCTGGTCGCTCCAAGCCTGCGAGGAACCGGGGAACCGATACGCCTTGCAGACCCCTGCGGGCACCCCCTTGCCGCCGCCGGGAACCATGCTGCTGGCCGGCAGCCCGCCCGGCGCGCCGCTGCCCTACGTTCGTAATCACGCCCTTGTTGCCCCGGAGCCGACCTGCGGCCCGGAAGGTCCCGTCCTCTGTTTCCCCGAGGAGGCGTTGTCGATCGGGCACCTGGTGATCGAAGCGATTCCGGACGATCACACCTTGCGATTCACCTATCCCTCCGAGTTGGGGTATCACCCGGATACCGGCACGTTCAATGGCCGGCTACTGGTCCGCGACGAGGATCCTCGGGTCAGGACGCACATTCGGCGACTCGTTCCGGACGACGCGGGACGCGTCAGCCGCACGGCTGAAGTGGAATCCGTCGAAGGATTCCATGTCGGCGACTCGGTGCGGGTGATGATGCTCCAACCCGGCGATCAACTCCAATGGCCCCAGCACGCCGTGCTGACAACAGGCCCATGACCCATGACGGCATTCGTGTCGACTGCTGACGTTCTCGCAGCATCCAACCATGCGATGCTTACTCAGTGCGATCTGTGCGGGAAGGACCAGACCCGTCGCGGCGGCTGCGCGGTCCGCCACACGCATTCCGTCGTTCACCACGCGTCGTCGTTCGACATGTATCGTCGTTTGACACGGGTCTTTCCTTCCGAAACTGCCGGAGACGTGATCCTCGCCGTGGGGTATTGCTCGGCAAAGGACTGGAAAAGACA
This sequence comes from Planctomycetota bacterium, assembly GCA_015661985.1. Classification (GTDB taxonomy): domain Bacteria; phylum Planctomycetota; class Planctomycetia; order Pirellulales; family Thermoguttaceae; genus SZUA-1497. The sequence continues at coordinate 6,282 of DQVB01000087.1, forward strand.
TTTGAGGCCGATTGAGGCGACCCGATAACGCGAGCAGCGAGAACCTTTTTTGGGGAGAATGACATGATGAGAAGTTCCATCCCGGCGGCGTTTGCCCTCCTGGGCATACTTGTACATCCAGATGCTACCTCGGCCGCGCCGGAGAAAGAAGCGGTCACGGTCGCCGCGCCATCAGCAGGTGAGAAGGCAGACCGGATCGCCGGCCAACCCTTGCTCACACCGCCCCCGCGCGATTTCCAGCAGACGGACGCGCGATTCGATCTGGCCGGTGCCACGATTCGCGCCGCCCAGGCGGAGGAACAACAAGTCGCGAGGCTGTTGGCTCACGAGATGCAGCGTCTGCACGGCGTCCGGCTCCATGTCTCGTCCCAGGTCGCGGCGCAATCCGGCCGCTCGATCACGCTGGCCTTGATCGGTTCGCCCCAGGGCGAAGCGATCTTGAAACAAATGGCGGGCAAGAAGACATGGCCGCCGCCGCGCAATCGCAACGAGGGATACCTTTTGCAGATCGATTCGCATAAGGCGGTCGTTTTGGCGGAATCGCGACGAGGGTTGATTTACGGATGCCAGACGCTGCTGCAATTGGTTCGCCCCGGACCGGAGGGCAAGGCCAAGCAATTGCTCGGTGCCCGGATCGTCGATTATCCGCAACTCAGCTTTCGCGGCGTCCACATCTGTATCTTTCCCAACACCGAGCTGGCCGCCGTGCGCCAGATGATCCTGTTGGCGGCGCGGTTCAAGTACAACGCCGTCGTGATCGAGTTCTGGTCCTCCTTGCAATCGAAGAAGCGGCCCGAAACGGCTTACGAGCACGCCTACAGCCCCGAACAGATCCGCCCGCTCGTGCGTCTTGGCCACGCCCTGGGCATGGAAATGATCCCCATGCTCAATTCGTGGGGGCACGCCAGCGGTATGCGCTCTCGTTCGGGCGAGCACGTCGTGCTCGACCGCTACCCACAGTACAAAGACCTTTACGAGCCTGACGGCTGGTCGTTCTGCCTGTCGAATCCGAAGATCTACGACCATCTGTTCGAGCGCTACGAAGAGCTGCTGGCACTGTTCGAGCCGGTGCATTATTTCCACTTGGGGCTCGACGAGGCGTGGGGCCATCTGGGACTCAAGGAAAACGTCGCGTGCCGCGGTGATGATCCGCTGAGGCTCATTACGCAGCATCTGGACAAGCTCTACGCATACTTCGCCCGGCGGAAGATCAAGGTCCTCATGTGGCACGACATGTTTCTCCAGCGCAAGCACCC
>DQVB01000512.1 GCA_015661985.1 Planctomycetota bacterium
CCAGGTCCTCGGCCGCCCTGCGGCGCCTCGACTCGTCACAGCTGGCCAACTCGTCTATCAAGTCTTTCACTCGCTCAGACACAATGCACCTCCACGAACGACTCGGCCGGGCCGGCGGCCGTCCAGCGGTCGGCGGTAAGTGATGTAACCGCCCAGGTTTACCATCTCGAAAGCGGCGCTGATCCGACCCACGGACTCGGAATGTCCCAAGAAGATGAACCCCCCAGGCAACAGGCTGTCATAGAAGCAGCCCAACACTTTGCGCCGGGCTGCGTCGTCAAAGTAGATCAACACGTTACGACAGAAGATAAAGTCGTAGTCTGTTTGGCATCGCATGGCGTGGCGATCGAGCAGATTCACCTGCGCGAAGGTGACCATCCGCTTTACCTCCGGCACCACATGATACATGCCCGACCGCAGGCGGAAGTACTTCTTCAGGTACGGTCCGGGAACGTCCTTTACGGCGCGAGCCGAATACACGCCGCGCTGGGCCCGTGCCAGTGCCTGCAAGTCGATATCGGTGGCCAGTATTTCCACCTGCCATTCCGACACGCCTTCCAGACAGGCTTGAAGGATAATGGCCAGAGTGTAGGGTTCATCCCCTGTGGAGCAGGCGGCACTCCAAATCTTCAGCCGCCGCCCGAGAGCCCGCTTCCGCTCCACCACTTCGGGCAGCGCTTCGTTGGCAAAGCATTGCAACTGCGGGTACTCCCGAAAGAAATACGTCTCATTGGTCGTAAGGGACTCGATCAGCTTTTGCAGTTCCTCGCCATCGGGGTCGTGAAAGCGCAGATGTCGGTAGTACTCCCGCGCCGTGGTGCACCCGATGGCGGCCATACGGCGGCCGACCCGGGTTTGTACAAAAGAACGTTTATGATCCTCGAACCGCAGCCCCGCCGCCCCGTAGACCATGTCACGGATAAGATCGAACTCGCGCTGTTCCAGTTCCATTGTTTCCTCCGATCGGCTCACACGGGGCAGGCCAGGATTTCGGTGATCTTCTCAGCGATGTGATAACAGGGGAGCACATATTCGGCGGCCCCACGGGCGATCGCCTGGGCAGGCATTCCAAACACCACGCATGTGCTCTCGTCCTCCGCAATCGTGCTTCCGCCGGCCTGGCGGATGCGGACCATGCCGTCGGCGCCGTCGGCCCCCATCCCGGTGAGCAAAACGCCGAGCACGTTCGGGCCAAAAACGTCGACTGCGGAGTGCATCATCACATCGACCGACGGGATGTGCGGCACGTCGTCGGGACGAGTCACATGCCGGATCATAGCGCCCCGGCCGCGTGCCGGCGGGGCGAGCACCATATGCTTGCCGCCCCTCGCCACGTAGCCCCAGCCGGGCATGAGGACATCGCCCGGCTGAGATTCCTTGACGTGGATAGCACTGGCTCCATCCAACCGCTCGGCAAACGGTTTCGTGAAAGCCTCGGGCATGTGCTGCACAATGAGCACCGCAGCATCCAGATCGGAGGGCAAGTAGGGGGCAACCTCCATCAAGGTCTTGGGGCCCCCGGTGGAGACGCCGATCGCCACCACGCGCCTCGCTGCGCCGTCTGTGGACACGGCAGGCCGGTACCTCGGTCGGCGCGATGGACCTTGCCTCCCCGCCGGTCGGCGGGGAAGGCGAGTGCCCGGCCGGGACCGGGCTGCCTGCTTCACCTTGGCCACGATCTCGGCCGCCTGCCTGCCGATGTCCCGGGAAATCGTCCCCGAGGGCTTGGCAATAAAGTCCACCGCCCCGAGCTCCAGGCACTCAAATGTGGTGATCGCCCCCTCTTGCGTGAGCGAACTCAACATGACCACCGGACGAGGAGACTCCATCATGATCACCTGAAGCGCCGTGATACCGTCCATCACCGGCATGTTGATATCCATGGTCACCACGTCCGGTTCGCATTTCTTTACCAGCTCAACGGCCTCTTCGCCGTTGCGCGCGCAGGCCAGCACGCGGATGCGAGGATCACTCTCCAAGATTTTCTTGATTTCGCGCCGCATCAGGGCGGAATCGTCCACCAGCACTACGGTGATTTGTGTTGTCATCTGGAATTCCTGTTGTTGTGAAAAGGGACAGCCTTCATGCCATTGGCCCCTGGGCTGGACCTGCCCGGTGGGGCGACCGGGAGGACCGAGGGCAGGACGATGCGGGGGCGCCATTCAGGCGGCGCCGTTGGAGTCGTCGTCCGTCTGCTTCTCGTCGCTTTGACCTTCGCTCAGACTGACCGCCCGGCCCACCGCCGTCGCCTCGGCGTCGCTCAGGAGTCGGTCGGTGCGGAGGACGAGCACCATCCGGTTCCCGCCGTCGAGCTTTGCCACACCTTCGATGAAGTCCTCGGTGTCGCCGCCCTTGATGATCGCCGGAGCGGGTTCGAGACATTTTTGCGGAAGGCTCATCACTTCGGACACCGCGTCGACAATGATGCCCGTTTTCCGTTCAGCCACGTCGATCACCACCACACGTGTCGCGTCGTCGTACTCCTTCTCCGCCATACCGAAACGACGTCTCAAGTCCAGCACCGGCAGCACGCTGCCGCGGAGATTGACGACCCCTTCGACGAACGAAGGAGCGTGGGGCACCTTGGTGATTCTTTCCAGACGGACAATCTCCTGGACCTGCATGATGTCGGCGGCGAATTCCTCCTCGCCTACTTTGAAACTGACGAACTGGCGTTCGTCCTGAACCGCTTCAGCACCCATGGTCGTGGCTCCTTGTTTGCCGGGATCTTCAACACGTCCTTCACCCGTTGCGGCGACGAGGGCGTGGCGGTCGCCTTGGCCGAGGAGTTTTCGGGCGTCGAGGATCAGGATCAGGCGCCTCCCCTGGTCGAGCTTCGCCACGCCCCGGATCTGATCTTCAGAGGCCCCTCCGCCGGACAGCGTTTCCGGCGTACGTTCGATCGCGTCGTGGGGCACCTGAAGCACTTCGTTGACTGCGTCAATCCGTAAGGCCAGAGACATTCCGTCGACTCCGATCACGATGCACCGTTCGTCCTCGCGCTGCGTAACTCCTTTGAACATCTTTTTGAACGCACGGCGCAGTTCCACCCACGCTGGTTCAACGCGCTGCTGGTGCGCGACAAGGGCCCCCTGGCGATCGCCCGCGGCCAGTGCCTTGGCCGCGGACGTCACAGCTTTGTGCAGGAGCCTGTCCGCATGGTCGACCGGCGCCAGGAGCGACTCCAGCACCCCGTCGGAGGTAAAGAACGACTTTCGCCACATCCGGAATTCACACTCCTCCTCGACGAAAGGATCGTCCCGGGTGGTTGAGCCCTCGACCGCCTCAGCCAGTTGCCGAACCAGTCCGGCATGGGACTGCTCGAAACCGTGCATCCGCGACACGAAGTCCTCGGTCTCGGCCACCAGCATCCGAAGACCGAATTTGGTGCGCAGATCCACCACCGGCAGAACCCGGTTTCGCAGTGTAGAGATGCCTTGGACGAATGGCGGCGCATTGGGCACCTGGGTGATTTGCGGCACGCGGATTATTTCCTCCACGTCGCTGATGGGGAACGCATACTCCTCGTGCGCCAGCCGGAAGGTGACCAGCTGCTCCTGGTCGTGTCGGACGGTCCCATCTTGCTGCGCCCGGGCCAACGCGCCAGACACGTCGCCCGGGGGGTTCGGTTGTCCGTCGTCCGGCCAACATGCCCCGTCGATGATCCTGCTCTGATCCACCAACATCACCAGCCGTTTCCCGTCGTCCAGCTTGACCACTCCTCGGAGGAAGTCGTTCTCCACGCCTTGGACCGAGGAGGGCGCCGGCTCGACGGCCGAACCGTCCACATGGAGAACCTCCCGCACCGAATCGACGATCAGCCCTGTGGGGATGCCACCCAAATCCGCCACCACTACGCGGGAATTCTTGTTGTGGTCCCCGGTACGCATCCCCAGCCTCGCACACAGGTCGATCACGGGAAGTACGTTGCCTCGCAGGTTGGCGAGCCCGCGCACGTAGTGGGGTGCCCTGGGAACAGGGGTGATCTTCGGCAGACGCACGATCTCCTGGACCGTGTGGATGTCGAAGCCGAATTCGACGTCGTCCAATACGCAGGTGACCAGTTCCTGCGGCTCGCTCCCTTCGGCGGTCCCGCAGGCCTCCGCCTGGGGGGCTGGGCGTCGTTTGGTTTGGCCATGGTCAATCTCCTTGCTGTGCGATGAGCGTGGGGTTTGCCGGGAGCGGGAGGGGAAGGGGGTAGCCGAGCCATGGGTTGAGGGCTCAAGCGCCACCCCACCCTCCCGAATGGTCACAGGGCGACCTTGGTTCAGGGCCCCACCAGGCGTCTTTCTAAATCACCGTGCGCGATCAGGCGTCATGCGGCCCGTTGGCCCGCACGGATGG
>DQVB01000074.1 GCA_015661985.1 Planctomycetota bacterium
AAAACCTGCCTCGGCCGCCCCGATGTACGGATTTACAATCGCCTCGCCCGGATGATGGAGATCCTCCCGGACCATTGGACCAGCCCGTGCCGCAGCGCGCGGGGCGGGAGAGGGCCGTGGCGAGGCGCTGGGCAGGATGTGCTAACCGGGATTCCCTAAGGGCGTCAGAAGTGGGACGGGCATCTTGCCTGGTCGACAGGCTGGAAGTCTATCCCACGTGTTCGTGGACAATCCGGGCTAAAGGGAGCCGGGATCGATCGGTTCGCGGTGTTCGGCCGCGGCCTTCAGCTCCAACGGCTTCGGATCTGGTCGCGCACCCGTTGGCTGGACAACGCCATCGCCTCCCGATACTCCCCGCCCTGAAGATCATCGTCCGGGCCGGCCCACGTCACCCTGCGGAACTCGGCCTGCACGCCTTTGGGGAGGAATCGCGTCAGCTGTGACAGTCCATGCGCGTCGGTAAACTTGCTGGAGCCGCGGAAGAAACGCAGCGGGTGGCACACGTAGAGGCAACTCTTGGCGCGCGTCAAGGCCACGTAGAACAGGCGCAGTTCCTCTTCGATCTGGTCCGGCGACTCGGTGGCCATGTCGGAAGGGATACAGCCATCGGCGGCGTGGATGACGTAGACCACATCCCATTCGAGACCTTTGGCTGAGTGGATGGTGCTCAGCACCAGGTAATCGTCATCGCGCTGTGGGGGGCCGGCCAGGTCTTGGGTGGAGCTGGGAGGGTCCAGTGCAATCTCGGCCAGCATGCTTGGGCGGTCGCCGTAGCGGGCGGCGATCTCTTCCAGCTGTTCCAGGTCGCGGGCGCGCGGGGAAGGGTTGTCGTAATGCAGCTCCAGCAGGGGCGTGTAGAAGAGCCGCACCTGATGAACCTGGGCGGGCAACTCCTGCCGGGCGGTGGCCAAGCCCTGAAGCAGCTGGATCAGTTTGGGCCACAGGGACTCACACGCCTCGGGCGGCCGCCATTGGTACCAGGCCTGAAAATCGCCACCCGCCTCGGCCAACAAGCGGAGCAACTGGCGTGCCCTGACCGGCCCGATTCCAGGCAAGAGCAGAAGCAAACGGGTGCCGGCCACCTCGTCGCGCGGATTCTCGGCCAGGCGGAGGACGGCCAACAGGTCCTTCACGTGCGCCGTCTCCACGAACTTCAGGCCCCCATACTTGTGGAAGGGGATATTCCGCTGCGCGAGTTCGGCCTCCAGTACCATGCTGTGATGGGCGGTCCGAAAGAGCACCGCTTGGCGCCGCAGCAGGATCCCCTCTTCGCGATGTTCCAGGACCTGGTTGGCGACGAACTGCGCCTGGTCGTCTTCGTCCTCGCAGGTGACAAGCCGCGGAACTTGGCCCGTTTGATGCTCAGACCATAGATGCTTGATATACCTTTGGCTGGCCAGGCCGATCACCGCGTTGGCGGCACGGAGGATGGGTTGGGTGCTGCGGTAGTTCTGTTCCAGCGTGGCGACCGTAGTGTTTGGATAGTGCTTGGGGAAATCGAGGATATTGCGGACGGTAGCGCCGCGGAACGAATAGATGGACTGGGCGTCGTCTCCCACGACGGTCAATCCCCGCCCGTCCGGACAAAGGGCGTAGATGATCTCTGCCTGGAGGGCATTGGTGTCCTGGTATTCGTCGACCAGCACACAGTGGAAAAGGCTGCGCACTTTGGGACCCACTTGGGGATGGGTAAGCAGGGCGTGCCAAAAGACGAGCAGGTCGTCGTAATCGAGTGCGTTCTGGGCTTCCTTCCGGGCCACGTAGGCGTCGAACAGTTCCTTCAACTCGTCGACCCGTCCCTTGCACCAGCTGAAATGGGCGCATACCACGTCTTCCAGTTTTTCCCGCCCATTGACGCACCGGCTGTAGATGTCCATGCATGTAGCTTTCTGGGGGAAGCGGATCTTGGTTTTGGCCAAGCCCAGTTCGCTCCGCAGCACGTTCATCAGGTCTTCCGAGTCGCTACGATCGTGGATCGTAAACCGGGGGTTCAGTCCCACGGCCTTGCCGTAGCGCCGCAGCAGGCGTGTGGCGATGGCATGAAAGGTACCGCCCCATACGCGCGAGCTTCCGGGCATCGGGACGGATTCTCCCTTGTCCGCTACCCGTCTCAACACGGCACCGGCGCGCCGGACCATCTCGGCAGCCGCCCGCCGCGTGAAAGTCAACAGCAGGATGTGACCTGGGGGAACGCCGTTGGCGATGAGCCAGGCAACCCGGTGGACCAATGTGGCCGTCTTGCCCGTGCCGGCACCGGCGACGATCAACAGCGGCTCCTCTCCGTGCTGGACCGCTTTCCTCTGTTGGGGATTGAGATCGGCTAGCACCCTGGCCAGTGACATTCCATTTCTCCCTTGTGGGCGCCGAGGACGCGCCGAACGATCCGGGCCATCACACCCAAATCCGGCCATTGCGGCTGCCACTGCAAGCCAGGTCAGGCCGACCCGTCGAAATCCGAATCGCCCGAAAACTCCATGAACTCAAAGACGGCACCATCGATCGACACGAACACCACGCGCAGGTTTTCCATGGCCTGGAAGGGGCCCAGCAACACCTGCCTGCCCTCCATTTCGGGCTCCAACTCGGCCACTTTGAAGGCCATATGCGGCAGCTGGCGTACCGGGCCGGTGACCGGGCTGTCCGGCTCGAACCGCAAGTACTCGATCCGGTACGGGTGCTGGTTTGGGTTGGTCACGTAGACTTTGGTTTCGCTCACGTAGATCTCGCCCGGCTGGGGCTGATCCGTGATCACGCCCACATGATGGAACTGTCGCATCGGCCAAGCTCCTTTTCCATACTGGCAGGCACGGCGCTCTGGATCCGAGGTTCAATCGAGCACTTTGACGCGGATATTCCGGTAGGCCACCCATGCGCCGTGGTCCTGCAGTCCGATATGCCCTTCCCGCCTAAAATCCTTCAGCGGACGATTGAACTTGTTCCTCGACCCGTCCGGGTTCTTGTGCGGTTCGGTCCAGCGGTTCAAGTCCATATCACAGATCCGCTGGCCGTTCATCTCCACTGTGATGCGGTTGTCCTTGGCCGTGATCGTGATGTGATTCCACTGGCCGGCCCGGCTCGCCTCCGTGCTGGGCGCCAGACAGTCGTAGATGGCGCCGCAGCTGTGGCGCGTGGGGTGGTCTACAGGGCGGTAGATCTGGATCTCAATCCCTGTCTGGACGCAGTTGCGCGGATTGTCCGTACGGATGAAGATGCCGCTGTTGCCTTCGGTCTTGAATTCCAGATCCAGGATGAAGTTGCCGAAACGATCTTTCGTCCACAGGTAGCCCCCCCGGCCTTTGCGCACCACGGCACCGTCCTCGATGACCCATCCCGCCCCCGGTGGGCCACCCGCGCCGTTGTCCCAGGCGGACAGATCGCCGTCGGACAGAAGGTCACGCCACTCGCCCGCTCCGGCCGCCATGGCCGCAGCGGCGGTCATCACACCCGCCAAAACGGACCCTGCCAACACTCCCACGGTGCGGTTCATCGGGATGCTCCTCCTCAAGCGTCTCTTTTGGCCCCATTGGACTTCCACACAAGGCCCGCTGCCCTCGATTGGGGCAATGCCATATCGGGCCACCGACCAGCCCTGCCCAGTCCACTGGCTGCCGCGCCTGCCATTGTAGCGGACCGGCTCGCCCGAGCCAATCGCCGCGGCGCGCAGACCTGGAGGGCGGCTGTCCGCGACGACGGACCGTCCGGGCAAGTGGCCTCCCACGGCGGCCCCGTCAAAGGTCACGGCCTCACGGCCCGTCGGTACCCGTAACGGGCAGCGGTGGGCCGAACGCTTTGGCCATGGGCTTTCGTCTCTCGGGGTGATCTGCTAGGATGTTTGGGCATGGCGCCGGCTCATGACGCATGGGCCCGCCTCGCTTTCCCGTGAGTGGTGTCTGCCGACTGTTTACAGGGAGAATGCCAACGATGCGGACACGCTGTTTCACGCTCGGTCTGATGGGGCTGTTCGGCGCGCTGTGCGCGACGGCGGCGCAAGCGGACGGGGGCGTCATCACGCTCGATCTGAACGACCAGCGGGACCGGCAGGTCGTGGTGGACCGCGAGCCGGGACAGTATCTGGGCCATCCAACCACCGTCTTGTTGGAGGATGGCAGGACGATCCTCTGTGTCTATCCGAAAGGGCACGGCCGGGGCGCGATCGTTTACAAACGCAGCACCGACGGCGGGCTGACGTGGAGCGACCGACTGCCCACTCCCGCCAGCTGGGCCACCTCTCAGGAAGTGCCCACGATCCATCGCGTGGTCGACCCGCAAGGCAAGAAACGCCTGATCCTCTGGTCGGGCCTTTATCCGGCCCGCATGGCCGTGAGCGAAGACGACGGACGCACGTGGAGCGAACTCAAGCCTGCCGGCGATTGGGGCGGCATCGTCGTGATGGGCTTCGTCGAACCGCTGCGCACCGGCAAGGGGCATTACCTGGCCATGTTCCACGACGACGGCCGGTTTTTCACGAAGGACGGTGAGCGGACCAGCGTCTACACGTTGTACAAGACCCTTTCCCGAGATGGGGGCCTGACGTGGTCGTACCCGAAGGCGGTCTACCGTTCGTCCGAGGTGCATCTTTGCGAGCCGGGTTGTGTCCGTTCACCCCACGGCAAGCGGATGGCCGTTCTGCTGCGGGAAAACCTGCGGCGCAGGCACTCGCACGTCATGTTCTCCGATGACGAAGGTCAAACGTGGAGCGAGCCGCGTGAGTTGCCGCTGTCACTTACCGGCGACCGGCACACGGGCAGGTATGCCCCCGACGGACGGCTGCTGATCAGCTTCCGTTGCATTTCCCCCCGACATCGGGCCGCGGAGCGCCCCTTCGAGGGCGACTGGGTTGCCTGGGTGGGCACCTGGGACGATATCGTGCAAGGCCGCGAAGGCCAGTACCTCGTGCGGCTTAAGGACAACACGAAAGGGTACGACACGTCCTATCCCGGCGTAGAGGTCTTGCCGGACGGCACGTTCGTCATCACCACATACGGCCATTGGGAGAAGGGGCAATCGCCCTATATCCTCAGCGTCCGACTGAAGCTCGAAGAACTCGACGCAATGGCCGAGCGTGCAGGAGGATCCAGGGCGAGCGCCGCCGCTTCACACTGAATGACCGTGCGCCATGGCGCTGGATCACGCCTTCGTGACCAGCTCGATTCCTTGGCCCGTGTCCAGGTTCCGCGAGTACTGTTTCTTTTCAGGGCTGTTCCAGTGTTCGTGTACGCCGAGGCTACTCAAGGTGCGGCCGTTGCCGTCGGGGGCGTAACGGGTCTTCGAGGGCGGCTGGTCGGCCAGTGCCGCTTCGTGCAGGTAATTGTCCACTGCCCCGACGATCAAACGGACACTCTTCTCGGCGCCGAAGAAGTCCACGACGACAGACTCCAGCGCCACGGGATCCAGCGATGCGAACACGCTGGCCGTCCAATGGCCGTCGAAAGGCGAAGACCACCACTTCTCCGGCCGCACGCTTTGGTGCGGCGAGGCATAGAGGGCATCGATCAGATAGAGGATGGTCTTTCCGCCCAAGTCCTTGTGGCCCATGAAATCGACGAGCGCGTTGTAGGTCTCCATGGGGCAGGTGCGCACCGTGATGGCCTTGTGGACGTGGCTCGGGTTCCAGCCTTTGTGCGGATCCGCCGGGCCCGTGTTCCTGCGATGCACCGAGCCGAAGTGATTCTTGGCACACAGGGTGACAGCCGCAAGGCTGTGGCCTTTCATCAAGGCCGCGTTGATCAGGTAGGTGGCGCTGGTCAGTGCGCGGAGCAGATGGGTTTCGCCGCTGTACGGCGTGCTCGGATCGCCGAAATGGATCGCCACGTTCTTGTCCGGTTCGGCCTTGAAGCGACCGTCGAGGCCGTCCAGGTCCTCGAAGCGGATCTTCGGGAACTCCGCGTGGCAGGGGAGAAAGATGCTGTCGTGCATCCAGCGCGAAGCGTCGCAGACGACGATGTCGCTTTCCCGCACGCCGGCCTGGCGGACGAGTTGCCGCAGCAGAGCTCGAGTCAACTGCGGTGTGTTGTAGAGCCCGTATGAGGAGGGCTTGCGCCTGTCGGAACAGTTCATGTTGAGCTTCACCGCCACTTTCTCGCCGGGCCGGTAGCCGACGTCGCCCCGTCCATGCGTCCGGTTGTAATGCCGGAAGATCCTTTCCCACGCCTCCTCGTCGGATTCCGCGCCAGTCAGCGACTGAAGCGTGGTGCTGAGCATCTGAGCGGCCAGGACGGGGTCCGTGAACCTGTCCTCCCACCATCCAGCCCCGGAGGTGTCGTCCCACGTGGCGGCCCGCGGCTGGTGGGTCCACACCACGCGCCCGGGGAAGATGCCCTTGGCCCGGCCCAATGGCTGGTTCGGCCGCTCCACCGGAACCCATCGGCCGGGTGCCGCCGAGAGCTGTGCCAGGGCGGTCCCGAAGCCCAGACCGGACAGGCCCAAGGCGCCGAGAAAACCGCGCCGGTCCAGCGCGTTCGGGGCAACCTGGGCGGACTTGTGGCAGCGGTGCTGTCTGTTCATGATCAGCTCCTTCTCCTCTTCGCTCACGGCAACGGCAAAGGCTGGCTCACGTCTTGCGATCCATCCGGCGGCAGGCCTACGTACCGGACAGCTGCGGGGCCGGAAAAGGCCGGCCCGTGTGCGCGGGCCTCCCCGGCGGTTCTGCCTGCCGCCGCATGGATCGGGCCTTCCGCCGAGCCGACGGAGCCACCGGGCGGCTCTATGCGGATCCCGATCGATCGGCTGGCCCTACGGAAGATAGTCTACCGACGAGTCAGCCTTGAAAACAAGCGGCCTGGGATGATTCTGGCGGAATTCGATTCACGGATCCCGGGCCGAACAGCCTTTCCCGGGTGCTGGTGCGGGTCCGCAAGTTGCCTGTGTGGCATCATCACGCTTCACAGTTGCTCTCCTCCTCGTACTCGTATTCAGCATCGCGGCACTCGTCCCCGCCGTCTTCCTTTGGCGCTTCGTTTCCCATTACCCGCCGATGCTTCTGGATGACAGCCGTATATTTCGCGCCCATCGCCTTCTTGCCTCTGCCCAATTGACCCGGCACCCGGCGCGGTTGTATCTGACCTGCGGGTCTGACCGCCCTCTACAGTTTATCCCAATGGATCATAGGCCCGGCCGCGATTCCCGCTCCGGTTCAGCGCATGGTTATCCTTCGTCTGACGGTCGCTGGTCTGCGATCACTTGATCACGGAATGCCCGCCATGAATCATACCCGCCAATGAGCGCTGCATGAAGCTCTTTAGCGTCAGCGATCGGAATCCGCGCACATTCGTCAGCCAGGTCTTGAGGCAAATGTGCCACCAAGTCCTCACGAGGAATCAGAACGCACGGCGGTTCCATCGCTGGAAACATGACGGATCCGGCGGCCTTCGAGAATTCGTACATGAATTCTGCGATCTCGTCGGAGAGGCCACGCAGTGCAAACATTGCGGTGCTGAAATCCTGGTTGTCATCGTGAAG
>DQVB01000509.1 GCA_015661985.1 Planctomycetota bacterium
AGCGACTTAGGCGAACGGGGGCGCCAGCAAACGGGGGGCGACCATTCCGCCTCAAGGCGGGACTACGAACGAACCGCTTCCGGCGGCTGTCACGCCGGAAAGGGGCCAGAATGAACCAGGCCGACTTTCGCAGGGTGGCCACCGCCCACCACAACTGTGCTGGGGGGACAAACAGCCTGCATCTTGTGCCTCATCAGCCAGGTGGAACAGCCAAATTATCCGGCCAACCCCTGCAGGCGAGCGGCCCAGTGAGTGGGAGTCCGCCGGTAGGGCAGCTGGCTGTCGGCGCCGCACCCATTACCCCCTGATGTGGGGGGAAGGTGGGTTATCCCTTGCCCCCCGGCGCGACAGTTGGCATATTGAAAAACGGGACGTTGAGGGAGTGCCCTCGTCGGTTTGCTCTTCCAGTGGTCGGCAGGTTTTGTGGCCATGAGCAATATCACCATTGAAGTATGGGACGCCACGGGCAACAAGAAACAACTGGTTGAATTGCCCGCCGATGCGCCGGTCAATCGAGTGATTGCCGTTTTGGTGGAGCGGATGAATCTGCCGCGGCACAGCCCGGATGGGCAGTTGATGAGTTACAAGTTTCAGCATCGAGCCAGCGGGCGGCAATTGCTGGACGAGGAAACGCTGCGTTCGGCGGGTGTGCGTACGGGGGACGTAGTGCGTTTGTTGCCGGAGATCACGGCTGGAAGCAATTCTTGAGAAGGCTGTTTTGGCCCGATTCTGCCGAGCGACGACGTTTGTGGAGATGACTGGGGAGGGGAGGGCAGCTTTGGGGAGTGCGGCGATCGGTTTTGCCCAGGGTTGAGGGGGCGAGGAGCGAGCGTTGAGCGAACGGGTAGCTGGCGTTGGCGGGGTCGCGGAGGGCCGGTTTGCTCGGTTCGAGTTGATCTCCTGGTGGGATCAGTCGCGGTTGGCTCGGGCCCGGATTCTGCTCGTCGGTGTGGGCGCCTTGGGCAACGAGATTCTCAAGAACTTGGCCCTGTTGGGCGTCGGCCATGTGTTGCTCGTGGATCTGGACCGGGTGGAGCATTCCAATCTGTCTCGTTCGATCCTTTTTCGCCCTGAGGATTGCGGGCAGTTCAAGGCCGAGATAGCGGCGCGGCGGGCCAGGGAGATCTATCCCGAGATGTGCGTGCGGCCGATCTGCGGCAATGCCCTCTACGACTTGGGTCTGGGCCCGTACCGCTGGGCCGACGTGGTGATGGCCGGGTTGGACAATCGCGAGGCCCGGGTGGCGATCAATCGCGCTGCGGCGCGGGCGGGGAAGGTGTGGATCGACGGCGCCATCGAACGGCTGGATGGCGTGGCCCGCGTGTTCCATCCCGCCACGGGGCCGTGTTACGAGTGCACGATGAGCGAACTGGACTGGAAGATCCTGGCCTCGCGCCGCAGCTGCGCCCTGTTGACCCGTGAGGAGATGGAGGCGGGCAAGGTACCCACCACCCCGACCACCGCTTCGGTTGTGGCCGCCGTCCAATGCCAGGAGGCGGTCAAGTGGATCCATGGCCTGGAGACACTGGCCGGGCGCGGCTTCGTCTTCGAAGGTACCTCGCACCGGAGTCATGCGGTCACTTACACCCGCAGGGACGATTGTCCCAGTCATGAGGTGGACGAGCCGGTCGAGGCGTTGCCGTGGCGGGCGGCTGAGGCGCGTGTGGGCGACCTCCTGGAACGGGTGCGCTCCGATTTGGGCCCCGACGCGGTGGTGGAGACGAACAACGACCTGCTGGGCGCCTTGCATTGTCCGCGCTGCGACCGGACCGAACAGCTCTGGACGTCGCTCGGCAAGGTGACCGAGCCCCAGGCCCGTTGCCCGCGATGCGGAGCCGACCGCACGCCGCGGCTGGTACATCTGATCGACGGCAAAGACCCGATCTTGGACCGGTCCTTATTGGATATCGGGATCCCGCCCTGGGACGTAGTGGCCGGCCGGAGCGGCATGAACCAGCGGTTTTACGAATTGGCCGGGGATCGCGAGGAGGTGCTGGGCCCGGAGATGGAATAGACGCCGCCAGGCTTTCGAACGACGCAGTGCGTGCACCTCGGTGGCAAAGGGGAACTACCGGCGCCAGGCGGCGGACCGCCCGGGCGCTGTGCTGGCCAGAAGGTCACGGGACGCCGAAACGTCTTGCTGAGAAGAGCAGTTTCCATGGGCACCAAATCGAAGAAGCCGGATGTCCGCCACCTCCGCGAAGCCGATCTGAAACAGCTCGACTTCCCCGGGTCGGGACGTGAAGATTTCCGCGTGTTCATGACCCCCGCGGTACACGATGAAATCGCTCGCCACGCCGCGGACAACCCTTCACTGGAAGTGTGCGGCGTCCTGGTGGGACGCTGGGGCCAAGATCGGGACGGCCCCTTCGTAGCCATCACCGAAGTGATCCGGTGCGATTCGGCAGCCAGCACGGGGGAACAGGTGACCTTCACCCATGACACGTGGGCGGAGATCGCCAAACAGATGGACACACGGTTTGCCGATTTGGATATCGTCGGCTGGTACCATTCGCATCCGGACTTCGGGGTGTTCCTGTCGGAGCGGGATTTCTTTATCCACGAGCATTTCTTTTCCAACCCCGGCCAGGTCGCCTTTGTGGTCGACCCGGTGCGGAAGACGGAAGGGATGTTCGTATGGCATCGAGGCAAGCTGGACACCTGTACCCACTATTGGGTCGGCCAACGGATCTACTCGTGTTTTGGAATGGGCGACGAGGCGGCACGGGCTGAGGCGAAGCCTGCGCCGGGTGAGGCTCGTGCGGGGGCCGGGGACGAACGGGCGGACGAACAGCCGGTGTCACTGGGCCCTCTCCTGGCCCGCGCGCTGGGGTATGTGGCGGCGCTGGTGATCGGATACCTGCTGGCGCGGGTGCCCACCGCGTGGCAGCAGCAGAAGATGCTCGAACGAACCGTGGCCCACTTTGCCGCCTGGAAGGTGATCCGCATCGGACTTGAGGATTATCTCGTCCAGATGAACACGAACCTGAATGATGTGGCGTCCGCTCTCCAGCGCCTTGGTCCCGAGCACATTCGGCTGGCCGGCCAGCAGGCGGACCAGCGCCGCGCGGACTACGAGAAGTTGTATCAACGGATTCGCGCCACGCAAAGCCTGCTGAGTGCCGCGCGAAGCCGTTATTGCCTGGACCCCACGGAACAGGCGATCCTGTGGAAGTTGTCAACAGATACACTGACCGGCCGCGCAATAACGCCTCGGCCGGTGCTCGTGCCCGAGAAGAAGCAAAAGGCCGACACGTCGGAAGCAGACTCAGCGGCGCAGGGCGAAGGAAAAACGTCCAGCCGGCAGTGAGCGGCGCGCCGCCCGATACCAAAGCCGAAGTCGGCCGACACAGGCGGCCGTCCGAGCCGTGACGACGCTGGTTGTGTGAATCCCAGCGTTGCAGAAAGGAAACGTGGGATGGGCATTCCCGCCCGTCAATCATGGGATCCACCGGAGGGTTCGGCTGAATTCTGTGCGCGGGTTGTGCAACAGACGGCGCGCGGAAAATCCGAAATACGGAGCACGAAAGCGCGAGACAAGCACGAAATCCGAAATCCAAATGTCCCAAACGCACCAGTGCAGCGCCGGGTGCTGTGCGGCAACGTCGGCATAGCAGCCAGTGTTTTTGTCATTCGGGTTTTGGGACGTCCGGATTTCGACATTCGGATTTGCCGTTAGTGGTGTCGCCGGATGGCGCGCGGTGATTCCGGTGCTTGTGACGCACGGGCGCCGACAATCACGTTTTTCACGTTTTTGTTGCGAAGTGGACCTCGCCCTGGGGAGGCTTGGAGACCATGTCGAGTTCCAACGAACCGATCCGGCTCAGCAAGAGCGACTTGTACACGCCGGCGGTGGAGTCCTATTTGCAGATGCAGCAGGCTTTGCGGCGCGAGGTGGGCGAATTGCCGCCGCAGCCGCTGGTGATCCGGGTGATCTATTCCAGTTGGTTCTACCTGGCCATCGCCAGTGGCCTGGGGGCGCTGGTGGCTTGGCTCTTTCTGGAGCCCTTCTTCGACGATACGGCTGAACCGGTCGGGGGATTTGACGTGGTGGGGCTGCTGTTGTTTCCCACGGTGGCCGGCTGTGTGGGCCTGTTTCTGGGCGCCGCCGAGGGGCTCATCTGCCGCAACTTGACGCGTGCTGCCCTGTGCGGGGCCGTCGGCCTGGGGATCGGTTTCGGCGGGGGACTGGTGATGCTGTTTCCGGCGGCTATTATCTTCGGCATCATGGCCATGGTGGCTGCGGAGCTGATGGATGAGATGCCGGCGCCGCGCCAGCCGATCATGCCCACCGGGTTCGCCCTGTTGGTATTGATGATGGGGCGGGCGGCAGCCTGGGCGGTGGCTGCCATCCCGGCGGGTTTGGGCCAGGGGATTGCCCTGCGGGAGAAGAAGGTGATCGTCAACGGCCTGGTGGGGGGCGTTTTGGGCGGGCTGCTCGGCGGACTCTTGTTCGACCCGATCAGTTTCTGGTTCACCAGCCCGGACGGCCAGGCGGCCGCCAGCCGGGCCATCGGCTTTGTGACCATCGGCGTGTTGGTCGGGCTGTTCGTCGGTTTGGTCGAAGGCTGGACCAAGACGGCATGGCTCCTCATGCGCGCCGGGCCGTTGGCCGGCAAGCAGTTCGTCCTCTACCGGGACACCACGGTATTGGGCAGTTCCCCGAAGGCGGAGGTTTACCTTTTCAAGGACGACCGGATTGAGCCGCGCCATGCGGTGATCTACAATCGGGGTGGCCGTTTCGAGATCGAGGATTGTAACACGCCCGACGGCACCTATGTGAATGGAATTCCCATCAAGCGTCAAGTACTCCACAGCGGCGATCAAATCG
>DQVB01000508.1 GCA_015661985.1 Planctomycetota bacterium
CAACGAGGCGGCTATGTGGGGATTCACGTGCGATGCAAGGCACCGGACCGGTTGGTCCTCACCGTGGAAGACAACGGACCGGGCCCGCCACGTGGGATGGAAGACAAGCTCTTCGATCCTTTGGTGACGGGCAAGGCGGACGGGATAGGCCTGGGGCTTGCCGTGGCCCGCCAGGTGGCGGCGCAGCATGGAGGCGTCATCCGCTGGCGACGGGACCAGAAGACCTGCTTTCACGCCGAGTTACCTCGAAACAACAGGGAGCCGACCGATGCCCACGCTGTTGGTGGTTGACGACGAGCCGTCGATTTGTTGGGGCTTGACCAGGCTAGGCGAAGGCATGGGCCACAAGGTCCTGGCCGCTTCGTCAGCCGAACAGGCTCTTGAGTTGGCCCAGGGTAACGGAGCTGATGTGATCGTGCTGGACGTGCGACTTCCGGGCATGGATGGCCTGTCGGCGATTGCCCGTTTTCGGGAGGTGCTGGGTGAGGTTCCCATCATCGTCATGACGGCCTATGGGGACTTGCCCACGGCGGTGGCGGCGGTACGGGGCGGGGCTTTCGAGTACCTGGTCAAGCCTTTCCCGCTGGAGCAGGTCCAGGCTGCCATAGCGCGGGCCTTGGAACTGGCGCGCGATGCCCCGCGGTGCCAGCCGGCTGCCGGTCCGATGGGCGGGTTGGTCGGGGCCAGTCCGGCGATGCAGAGGGCGTTCAAGCGGATCGCCTTGGCCGCTGCTTCCGACGCCTGCGTGCTCGTTACCGGCGAAAGCGGCACTGGCAAGGAACTGACCGCTCGAGCCATTCACCGCTACAGCCGTCGGGCGAAGGGCCCTTTCGTGGCGGTCAACGTGGCCGCCTTGAGCCCCACGGTCGTGGAAAGCGAACTGTTCGGCCACCTGCGCGGAGCGTTCACCGGGGCGGAACAGACGCGCCCGGGGCTTCTGGTCCAGGCCCACGGCGGCACGCTCTTTTTGGACGAGGTGGCCGATATACCCTTGCCCGTCCAAGTGAAGCTGTTGCGGGCCCTGGAACACGGGGAGGTGCTGCCTGTGGGGGCCAACCGGGCGGCGCCCACGGATTTCCGCATCGTGGCCGCCACCCACCAGCCCCTGGAGAAAAGGGTCCGGGAAGGCTCCTTCCGCCAAGATCTTTACTTCCGCCTTTCGGCCTTCCGTATCGATCTTCCGCCTCTGCGCGAACGACGCGAAGACATCCGGAGCCTGGCCCACCACTTTTTGCACGCCTCGGCGCCGGCTGAAGGGCCCGACTGCTTGGCCATCTCCGAGGAAGCCATCGCCGAGTTGGAGCGCCGCCCATGGTATGGCAACGTGCGGGAGTTGCGAAACGCCATCGAACACGCTCGCATCGTGGCCCGGGGCGGGATCGTCATGCCGGAACATCTGCCTCCGCCGGCCGCCGTTAGCCTTCTGTGGGGAGGACGGCGCGACGCGGACGAAGAACTGGCCGCCGCCGCGGCCGATTGGGCAGAGGCCAAACTGGCCAGCGACGGCCCGCCCGGGACGATCTACCAACAGTTGTTGGCCTCCGTCGAGCCGGTTCTTTTCAGGGCCGCTTTACGGGAACACCGGGGCCAGTGCGCCGCCGCGGCCCGGTGGCTGGGGCTCCACCGCACCACCCTCAAGAGAAAACTTCACCAGTACGGTATCGGCCAGCAGTGATCGGGCTGGCCGACCAGGCCGTAGCCGGGTTGTTCACGGCCCGGCCCGTCGAGGCCTGGGCGGGCGACCGCCAGCCGGCCACGGCGGCCGTGGGCACGTTATGGCGGCCCCTTCCCCTTGGTTCAGGCCCCACCTAGAATGGAGTCATGCCTTTACGCACGCTGACGGCATTGCCGGTATACAACGAGGCGAAGTATGTGGCTGGGGTCGTGGACGGGGCGCTGGCCTACAGTGCCGAGGTGCTGGTGGTCGACGATGGTTCGACCGACGGTACGTCGGAGTTGTTGGCTGCCCGCCAGGACGTTTTGGTAGTCCGACACCCCAAGAATCGGGGTTATGGGGCCGCCCTGCGTACCGCCTTTGACTTTGCCGTCCAGGGGGGCTATGACGTGCTGGTGACGATTGACTGCGATGGCCAGCACCAACCGCAGTTGATCCCTCGGTTTGTGGAGGCTGTTGCCGGTGCGGACATCGTTTCCGGTAGCCGTTATCTGCGGCGGTTCCCGGGGGACAGCGATCCGCCGCCGGAGCGGCGGAAGATCAACCAGTTGGTCACCGAGGAGTTGAACCGGCGATTGGGGTTGCAGCTGACGGATGCCTTTTGTGGGTTTAAGGCGTATCGGGTGGCCGTGCTGTCGAGGCTCGAATTAACCGAAACGGGCTACGCGATGCCGTTGGAGGTATGGGTCGAGGCGGCTCGCTTGGGCTTACGGATTGTGGAGTTGGCCGTTCCCTGTATTTACTTGGACGAGGCGAGGTCATTCGGCGGGGCGTTGGACGACGCCCACACTCGGCTGGATGTCTACCGTCGAGTGATCCGGCGGGCGTTGGACCGGGCCGGCTGGAGTGGCCCGGCGGTCTGTTCATCGTTGACTGAGCGGGATGGGGGCCGGGCGTGACGGGTGTGGCCACAGGCGTGGGTCGCTCGGGTTCTGTTCGCGCGCCCCAGGCGAGCGGCGAGGCGCTGGTGGAGCCGCCGTTTGGTGCGGCGCCCCAATTGGTGGCGGAAAACCGCCAGCGGCTCAGCCAGCGTGACTACGATTTGCACGGGCGGCCCTTGTTGGAGCTGGCCCGCCAAGCGCGGCGGGAGCTGGTTGAGCAGGCGTACGCATGGAGCTGTACGTACCGAGACGTGGAGCGGCCAAGCTGGGACCCGGAGAGGATCGTACTGGTGGCCGGCCACCAGCCCGAGCTGTTTCACCCCGGCGTATGGTTCAAGAACCTGGCCTTGGCGCGGTTGGCATCCCGGGTCGGGGCGGTGGCTGTGAACCTGTTGATCGACACGGACGCGGCGCGGCGGACGGCCATTCTGGTGCCCCATGGCACGCCGGCTCGTCCCCGGGTGACCCCCATCGCGATGGACGAGGCCACGCCGGCTGTTCCCTACGAGGAGCGGCGGGTGATCCGCCGGGATCTGTTCGAAAGCTTTGGCCAGCGGGTGGAAGAGCAGATCGCCTCGTTGGTCCCCGATCCCTTGATCCGACGGTATTGGTCGGTCGCTTGTGGGCGGGCCCGGGAAACGGGGAACCTGGGTGCTGCGGTTGCCCAAGCTCGCCATTGGATGGAGGGCCAATGGGGGTTTTCCACCCTGGAGATCCCGGAGAGCCGGGTTTGTGCGAGTGAACCGTTTCGGTGGTTTTTGGCTCACGTGCTGGCCGAACTGCCCCGGTTCCGGCGGGTGTACAACCAGGCGCTGCGGGAATACCGCCGCGAGCATCGGATCCGCAACGTGGCCCATCCGGCAGCGGAACTGAGCTGTGTGGGCCAATGGCTGGAAGCACCGTTTTGGATCTGGTCGGCGGACGACCCGAGGCGGCGGCGGTTGTTCGTCCGCCGGGGCCCGGACGGGGTGGTGCTCTCCGACCGTGAACGGCTTGAGGTTGAGTTGCCTGCGCGCGGCGACCAAGACGCCTCCGACGCGGTCGAGGAGTTGAGTCGTCTGGAGGGACGGGGGATCAAGATCCGTTGCCGGGCCTTGGTGACGACGTTGTGGGCTCGGTTGGCTTTGGGGGACGTGTTCCTCCACGGGATAGGCGGAGCCCGGTATGATCAGGTGACCGACAGGTTGGTGACCGATTTCTTCGGGTTCTGTCCGCCCCGATTCCTGGTCCTTTCGGCCACATTCCACTTGCCGGTTCGCTGTCCACGGCGGACTGTGGCTGATGTGCGAGCGATCGACCATCGGTTGCGCGAATTGACTTGGCATCCGGAACTGTACGTGGACGCCCAAGGCGGGCCCCAGGGCCGGGAGGCGGCGCCGTTGGTGGAGGCCAAGCGGCGGTGGATCGCCGTGGAGCCGACCAGCCGGAGGGAGGCCAGGCGGCGGTTTTTGGAGATCCGCCGGATCAACCAGCAGTTGCAGCCTTGGGTGGCCGGGCAGCGACAGAGGCTATTGGCTGAGCGGGCCGAGACGGTCGCTGCGTTGGAGGCCCAGCGGATCTTGTCGTGGCGCGAGTACGCGTTTTGCCTCTTCCCGGAGCCGATGCTGCGAAGTGGCCTGGAGGCTCTGTTGCCGGATCCGGGCCCCAGGCAACCGGGGGGTTGAACAACGCGTGCACGCGGTGCGGGCAGGATGAAGCGAGAGAACTTCATTTCGTGATTTCCGGTCGTTCCGCTTCGAGTTGCGGGCAAAGGGGCACCGTATTGGGGCATTTCCAGGTGCGAGGACGGTGCCTGCAGAAGGTGGAGGGGAGGATGGATCGGCTGGCGGCGCGTCGCCAGGAGGAGTGTGGATGGAGTGGGAGAAGCTGGATCCCGAAACACGGGAGCGGCTGCGCCAGGTTCTGGGCTACCTGAACTTCTCTTCCGGCGCGGAAGATCCTTGTTTCCTGGACAACTTGAAGCAACTCTACGCGCGCTTGGCGGCCGAGCCACAGCGGCCCGCATGGCGGCGCCTGGGTGAACTGCTGCGCAGCGGCCTCCGGCGACTGGCCAGCAGCGAGGCGCCGTTTCGTCACGCCGAACAGGCCGAATCCGTGCTGCGGCTGGTCTTCGACCACACACTGGCGGCCTATCGCCGATTCCACCGGGACCTGCTTTTCCACCAACCGGACGAAGCCCTGTTCCAGCCGTTCTTTTTGGGGCGGGTCTGCCAGGCGGTCTTGGCCCAGGGGGGGCCGTGGGACGAGCTGGACCGGATCGTCAACGGGGCGATCCGGCAGCTGAACGACTTCATCGGTTACCGGCCCGTGGCCGTGCTGGAGACGGGTCAGAAGATGCAACCGTACGAGCACGAATGGGTCGGGCCGCTGCCGCTGTACATCTGCGGGGCCGGTGTGGTACCCGGCCGGTACCACGACCTGGTGGCCGCTGCGCTGGAGATCCTCCGCGGCACGGACCCGGACCTGCTGGCCCACGCGCGATTCGATCCCCAGCAGCTGCACGAATTGGCCTTGGACCCGCGGGCCTTTGATTTCGACCATCCAGTCAACAAGCGGCCCAATTACCAATTCGGGGGCTGGGACCCGCACTCCATTGACAATCGGGGCTATTATCGCCGTTTCGTGCTCATCCAGCTCACCGTGGACGCGATTCTGGAGCGGACCGAACAGTGCAACGATCTGCCCTACGAAGAGGTTCTTTACGAGGCGGCTACGGTCCTGGCCGGCACGATGCTCATGGGCTCGGGCATCAGTGGCGATCGGCCCGATGCCTATGACTCTTCGGTGAGCCTGGTCACGGTGCTCCCGGCCATTGCGGAGTATCGGGAGGAGTTCTACCAGCACGTCCTGGAGCGCGTGCCCCAACCGCACGCCACCCGGTTGCGCAACGAGGCGCGGCGGCTGCACCAGCCGTTCGGGGGTGCCCGCCAGGACCTGAACCAGCGGCTGGCCCGCTACCGGGCCAATCAGCTCCAACACGTCCACCTGGCCCAGGTCTACGCCCGCATGGGGCACGCGCAGGCGGCCGAGCGGGAAGCGAACGTCGTGCCGGCCTCGTCAGCGCGGATGCGCTGCCAGCTGGAATGCCGTCTGCATGGGGCTCACCAGGCGGTCAGTGGCGACCAGTTGGCCGAGGCGGCTGCGCAGCTGGAGGAAATCGAGCAGCTGATCCATCGCGGCATCCACTGCGGCGCCTTCGTCGATCCCTGGAATATCCTGGGGTTCGGCGGCCAGTTCAGCCTGTTTCCCGCCCCGGAGAACAGCGTGCCGGACCAGCGCGTGGATGATCTGATCGACATGGTGGCGGCCGTGTTTGAACTCAGCGCCCGCCTCCAGCGCGAGGCGGCTGCGGGCGGGCACATGGCCCTCCGGGAGCGACTGGCCCGGCGCATGGAGAAGTTTGCCGAATGGTGGGATCAGTTCGCCACCACGGCCGTCAGCGACGTGGACGGCTTTTCCGGCCGGGAGATCTGGGAGTCCACCACCCAGGTCAGTGCGGCTCTGCACGCCTGGCACGCAGCCGGTACCGCCGCCGGCGACGTGGCTTTCTGGAAACAGCACGTGCAGCATTTCCGTTCTCCCGCCTCCTTCGGGATGCTCGTCGACGCCTTGCTGGAGAAGGGCGATGGCGTGGCCGCCTTGGCCCTGATGATGTACTGGCTCAGCCGTACGGAACGGATGCGAGCCGGGGACGGGCAACACGCCTTCGACGCCTTGGCGTTGCGCTGGATGAGCGATCTGTGGCAGTCGGAGGCCGGACCGGGATCGGCCCGGACCGGCGATGGGGGTGCGGGGACGGCTTGGCCGCTGACGCGGAAGTTCTTCGATTACCTGGAGGCCAACGCGGAGAGCTACTGGCAGGTGCCCCGCTTCGAACTGGCCGATGAAGCCGCTCAGCCCGAGCCGGAGGAGGAGCCGAGCGAAGAGTCGGACGAGGAAGAACGGTTCGCCGCGGCCTACGAGAACGTCGTCTATCGCGACACGACCGACGACGGTTTCGACGGCCAGGTCTTCGACGCCGGCCCGCCAGCGACCGACTTTGAACTGGTGGGCGAAGCCGAACGTCTGTTCGACCGCTTGGCCTTTCTCACCATGCTCGCCCGGCTCTGGGCCACGGCCGCCGCCTCCTCCTGGCCGGTCCGTCGGGCGTGTGCGGGGCGAGACGAACAACTGGCCGGCTGGCTCGCCCAGGCCTTGGCGAACCGGAACGGCCTCGCAGAACTGCTCGACCAGGTGCACCGCTACCAGATCCCCTCGCCACGGCCCACCCACGAGGCCATGGTCGAGTACGACCGGCGGATGAACGTCAAGGAGGCCCTCATGGAACGGATCACCACCACGGCGTTGGAGACAGCCGACGCTGTCCGGGTGATCCTGGCTTCCATGGAACGGCCGCCTGAAAACGTGGGCTTGCCACCGTGGGAAAGAAAGGCCGTCAAGGTTCTGGGGGGGATCTTTCGCGGCCAGCCGGCAGCGGTTCGCCGCCACTGGCCGGGGCTGGTGAAGTCCCTCTCCCGGCAGCCGATCCTCTACATCCCCATCGCTCGCGGCGGAGATCCCCACCGGATCCTGAATGCCCGCAACGTGCTCCGCCTGCTGGAACGCCTGCTGGCCCAGACCCCCAAGCTCGGTCTGTTGGCCGAGACGTACGGGCTTTTCGGTACGATTCACCAGATGGAACGGCGCCAGTCGCTCGGCCCGGGGGCGATCACGGAATTCGACCGGCTCTTCGAAGTCGGCTGCCGGGCGATCCTCCAGTCCATCGTGCAATCGGCGACACAATGGCGCGAAGGTCCGGGCACGCCGATCTCTGCGCAGTCGCTGTTGGGATGTATGGAAAAGTTCGTCGAACGACTCCTCAAACGATGGGTGGCCCACAGCCGCAATATCCGCATCTCCGTGCTGGAGACCGTCGCCGAAAGCCATCGATGGCGAGGGCTGAAGGAGTTCATCCGCCGCTACGGCCACGATCTGTTCACCCAGAGGTTCATGAACCTGGGCAACCTGAGGGCCATCCTCCACCAGGGCGGCGAGAGGTTCCTGGAGGCTCTGGCTGAAAACCCTGAAGAGGACGAGCCGCCTCGGTTGGTGCGAGAACTGGGCAGCCGTATCCGCCGCCGCGATGCCGCCCGCTGGCTGGAGTTGACCGTCGAAGCCGTGGCGGAGAACTACTCCGAGTACATCGACTACAACAGTACCACCACGCAGTCCGACCGGGGCGATATGCTCTATACGCTGTTGGACTTCCTCCGCCTGCTGGCCAGCTACGAGCGGGTCCTGTGGAACTTGAGGCCCGTACTGCTAGCCCACCAGGTCCTGGTGCGGAACGGGTACATGGAGGCCGCCTGGCAGTGGCGTGATGCAGTGATCCAGCGTACCCAGGACGTGGCAGAAGAACACCTCAAACGACTGAACAAACTGACCCGCCGCCATGCCATGCGATTGGCCAGCGTCGCCGACCGGGTCAATGAACGCTTCATCCGCCCCCTGGACGTCGACCGGGCCTGCGCGCTGGTGGAGCCGGCTATCAAAGAGCTGGAAAACGACGGCCCGGGGCCCAACTGCCAGCGCCTGGAAGCCGAAGTGGCTCGGTTGGCCGAACAGCCCAGCGGCGCCGGTTTCGATCTCCCCCCTTGGCTGGAATCGCTTCAGGATCAGGTGGAGCGATTGACCAACCCCATTCTCGCGGTGCGCCACCAGGCCCCCATCTGGCCTGACATCCCCCAAATCCCGCTCAGCCTCGAACAGCTGGCCGCCACCCTGGAAAAGCTCGGCGACCGTTGACAAACCCTTGGGCCGACCCTGCCCCCAGAAGGATGGGCTGGCTGGACCGCCGTTTCGGGGCAGCGGTTTTGCGACGGTTCCCCTGGGCCCCAAAGAGGGGTGATGTGAATTATTCGCATGCACGTACCTACTGGCCGGACACGATAGAAAAATAGGGAAGCAAGACGGCCACCCTCCCCTCAGTGCCGCTCGGACAATCGCTGGGAAGCAGGAGACCGAAGCGAGCGATCGTGAGGGATCGGACCTGAGAAACATCCTCTTCCTGCTGCACAGTGACAGGCGGAGCGGGGTGCGGCCTCTCGGCCCTGGGGCCGGGCAGGCCAGTGTACTGACCCAGAGCGAACGGACGCTGACCCGGATTATTCACGTAGGCCAGAACAAGGTCGCGCAAAGTGTTGCCGGAACAGGGCAAAGGCGATTCGACCTGGCATACACTGTGCTTCAGTTTGCTCGTCGGCCGAGCGACCGAAGTTCCGGCAGAGGCTGTGTTTGCTCGCTGCGGCCTGCGAGGTCATGAATAATGCGGCCCGAGAAACGGGGCGATCGCGGGGCGAAGCTTTGCCACGGGCACAGACGCAACAACGCGAGCCCGGCAGACTCGGTGCAAGCGTTCACCGGTCGCCAGCAGCACCCGCGGGGTGGGACAAGCAAACCAATTTTTCTGGTGCGCCGGCGGTCGCCGCAGAGGCGCCACCCAGCCGAACAAGGGTGGCGACGGACGAAACGGGTTTGCGCTGGGCCACCGCCACCAGCGACGACCTTGCCCCACGTTACCAGGGCGCCGGGGGCGCGTGAACTGATCCGACTCGGCGCAAGCCACCAGCCACCGGGGGCCGCGGAAGCTCCGCGCCGCTCGAGCCTGTTGGTCGTTTTGGGCGTCTTGATGTTGGTCCTGGCCCAAGGCCGTCCCCTACGGGCCAGGGCCCAATCGCCGGCCGGCAGCCGGGTGGTGGATCGCGAGTACCTGCTCAAGGCGGTTTTTCTGTACAAATTCGCCGGCTACGTGGAGTGGCCAGGACCGGCTTTTGCCTCTTCGTCCAGCCCCCTGGTGATCGGCGTCCTGGGCCGCACCCCCCTGAGCCGACACTTGCGCACCATCGCCGCTGTGAAGCGGGTTAATGGCCGAAGGATCGAGGTGCGCCAGTTTGCCGATGCCCGTGAAGTGGTGCCGTGTCATATCTTGTTCATTTCCCGGGCCGTGGATGACCGCACTCAAGCGGCAGTGCTTCGAAAGCTGAGCGGCAAACGCGTCCTGCTGGTGGGCGAGACGCCAGACTTCCTGGACCACGGTGGGGTGATCCGCTTCGGCGTCCAGGACAATCGCATCCGCCTGTTCATTTCGCGGTTGGCCTACCAGCGCCAAGGACTGAGGCTCAGTGCGCAGCTGCTGCGAGTGGCGGCCGTGGTGGATTGAACTGTTGGGTCGGATCGGCGGAGGGCAACGGGCAAGTGCCACCGGCCCAGTGGGAGTGGCCGGGCGGCAGCCGGAGGCCGGAGGAGACAAAGGAGGGTTGCCTGAAGATGTTCGTGCGAGCGACAGAGGGCCTGTGGGGGGCGAGGCTCTTTTTGGGTTACGGTTTCTTGGGGCCAGTGTGCGGGGTTTGGTTGGGTTTGACCATCGGCCTCGAGGCGGTCGCTGCAGAGCCGTCCTATCTCGCTCCATCGAGACCCGCGGCAGTCGCCTCGGGCGAACAAGCCGGCTCGGCCGGGTTTGCAGCCTCAGGCGAGGCAGACGAACTGCTGCGGTTGAGCGCCGAATCGCTGGAAAGTTTGACCGCCAAGGACGTGGTGGTCCCGGCGATGGAGGCGAAGGTAACGACCGTCCAGCGGAGCGAAAGCACCGTGGGACAGAGCCCCGCGGCCGTGTATGTGATCACCGGCGAGATGATCCGCCGCAGCGGCGTTCGCAGTTTGCCTGATGCCTTGCGCCTCGCCCCCGGAGTGAACGTGGCCCGAGCCAACAGCAACCGGTGGGCGATCAGTATCCGCGGGTTCAACAATGTGTACGCCAACAAGCTCCTGGTACAGATCGACGGCCGCACGGTCTACTCGCCCCTTTTTTCCGGCGTGCGCTGGGACCACCAGGACGTCTTGCTGGAGGACATCGAACGGATCGAGGTGATCCGCGGCCCGGGGGCCGCTGTCTGGGGGGCCAACGCGGTGAACGGGATTATCAACATCATCACCAAGAAGGCCCGGGACACCCAGGGTGTGTTTCTGGAAGGCGGCGGGGGAACGGAGGAGCGAGGGTTCGGCGGCTTCCGCTACGGAGGCGCACTGGGCGAAGCTCTCCACTACCGCGTCTACGGCCTCCTGTTCGAACGCGACCGGGGTTTGGCCCCAGAAAACCCCGGCGACAACTGGCGCAAGCGCCAGCTCGGCTTCCGTATGGACTGGGAGCCCACCGAGGAGAGGAGACTCACCTTCCAGGGGGACTTCTACCAGGGCCACTCGGGACAACGGTTCGACGGCGCCGTGCCTACCCCGCCCTTTTTCCAGCAAGGCGTGCACAATGACGAAGAGCCCTCCGGGAGCAATCTCCTGTTGCGCTGGTCCCGTCGATTGAGCGACGAGTCGGACTGGAGCGTCCAGCTCTACTACGACCTGGTCGGGCGATCGGGTCCCGACGTGGGATTCTCGCACAGCTACGCTACCTTTGACCTGGATTTTCAGCACCGATTCCCCCTCGCCCCGTGCCATTCGCTCACCTGGGGCTTCGGATATCGCAACACGCGGGACCGGATCGACGGGATCTTTCTCGTCTCGGTCGATCCCGCCGTCCGCTCCTACGGTCTGATAAGCTACTTTGTCCAAGACCAGGTGACGCTGCGGCCGCGCCGGCTGTTTCTCACGTTGGGTTCGAAGTTTGAGCACAACGATTTTTCGGGGTTCGAGTTCCAGCCCACGGCTCGGCTGCTTTGGACGCCCAGCCCCCGGGCCACCCTTTGGGCTTCGGTCTCCCGGGCGGTGCGTACGCCGTCCCGGTTCGATCAGGATTTTCGCCTGGTATCGGCGCCGGTGGACATGTCTTTTGCCCCGCCGAGGGTGACCTTCATGCGCTTCGATGGCAGCCGAGCCGTCGAATCGGAGCAGCTGTTGGCTTATGAGATCGGCGCTCGAGCGCAGTCCAGCGACGCCTTCTGGTGGGACTTGGCCGTGTTCTTCAACCGCTTCGAAGAATTGGTGGCCAGCGTCCCGGCAACGCCCGCCCCGCCGCCGCCTGCCTTCCCGCCCGCCTTCTGGCCAATGGTGTCGACCAACGCCATGCACGGGGAAACCTATGGCTTTGAGCTGGCCGCCACGTGGCAGGTTCACCCCCAGTGGAAACTCCACGGCGGTTACAGCTTCCTCAAGATGCACCTCCACGCCCGACCGGAAGCCCTGGCCAGCGCTGAAGCGAACGAGGGAAAGAGCCCCGGAAACCAGGCGTATCTCCAGTCTTCCTGGGACTTGGGCGACCATTGGCAGCTGGACCTGATCGGCCGTTACGTGGACAACCTTCCAGCGCTGGCCGTCCCCAGCTACCTCGTGATGGACGTGCGCCTGGCCTGGCTGCCCAGCGAGTCGCTGGAGATGGCCGTCGTGGGCCGGCATCTCCTGGATTCGGCCCACCCCGAATTCGCCACACCTGCTTTCCATCCGTCGGAAGTCGAAGCGGAGGTCTACGGCGTGATCGGCTGGCGTCACTGAGCTGTCATGGTACACGTTCACGGGCCGGGAATCGCGAAAGGGCGACCGTCTGGGGAGCAGGGGCCACGATCCAGGCGGCACGCTTCCTTGTTGACCCGGGCCCGGCGCGTGGGAGTCGTTTAGCCGCGAGCCGGAGGTGCTTGCCCGCAGGTAACCAGATGGTCCGCCCTCCGCCGCCGGGCGACTACGCATTCTGTCGGTACGCGGTTCGGTTGCGTCTGGGCACCCGCCGGAGGCTTGCGGCTAACCGACCGTGGCCCCTCATCGAATCAGCTCGTAAAGGCTTATACCTGCGATGTAAAGACCGAGGACAGCCGCGCAGTCCTCTTGTGTTTGGAGTCCAGTGGCTTGTAACCGCTTTTGTGCGGAGCGGTAGCGATTCGACTGCTGGCGGGATTGCTTACCTTTTGCCCAGAGGAAAGCGGCGACGAATTGCCGCACTCCAAAGTGGAGGGGCGTTGCGGCTTGTCGCTTCGGGGGTATTTCACTGTTCCGTGCAGCCAGGTATAATGCGTTGTACTTAGAGCGAGTTTCAAAACCTGACCCCAAGCGCTGTGCGCGGGTTTCCTGGCCCCGCACATCGCCCGACCGCAGGTCTCGAGTGCCGTGCGGGACGAAGGTTTTGAAACAGCCTTTTGGTGCCTGGTCGATCGACTTGGACGGGAGTAGGTCTTGAGGAGAGCGATTGCCGCTCGCATGTTTCCGGTCTTGTACCCAGTAGCGAAACCATGGGCGAGAAATTCGATCCGTATCGGGACGCATTGGTTGTGGAGCAAGTGACGGTTTGGCCCGCCGAGTTTGACGGGCTCGACCGGGTCGAGCGGGAGCGGATGGAGGCGGAGCTGCATGCCCGGCCCCAGGAGGCGTCGGAACTGGCCTACGTGCGTCTGCCCACCGGTTTTGCCCGCCACATCACGGTGACGCCCGAAGACATCGAGCGGTTGAAGCATCGGGGAGCCGGGACGTGAAGGGTTCGCCTCGCACGGTTCGCGTCCATCTGGCTGAGCGAAGCTACGACATCCTGATCACGGCGGGTTCGCTGGACCGGGCGGGCCCCTTCGTGGCCCAGCGGGCTGAGGCCACCCGAGCCGTGGTGATCACAGACGCCAACGTGGAACACCCCCATGCGGTTACCGTGTGCCGAAGCCTGGCCGAAGCCTCCCTGAAGGCCGATATGGTGGTGGTCGAACCCGGTGAACGGAGCAAGTCGATTGGGACCGCCGCGTCGCTGTGGGAGAAGCTGCTTGATCTGGGATGCGACCGCACGGCGCTGGTCGTGGCCGTAGGCGGAGGCGTGGTCGGGGACTTGGCCGGGTTTGTCGCGGCCACCTACGCTCGCGGCGTGCGCTTCTTCCAGATCCCCACGTCGCTTCTGGCCCAGGTGGATAGCGCCGTGGGCGGTAAAGTGGGCATCAACCTGCCGGCCGCCAAGAACATGGTCGGTGCTTTCCTCCAGCCGCTCGGCGTGCTCATCGACACGGCCACGCTGGATACCCTGCCCCAGCGCGAGTACCGAGCCGGACTGGGCGAAGTGGTCAAGTACGGTGTCATCCTCGATGCCGAATTCTTCGCCTACCTGGAATCCCACATCGAGGGGCTCATCTCGCGGGACCGCCAGGTTCTGGCCCACGTGGTGGCTCGCTGCTGCCAGCTGAAAGCGGGCGTCGTTGAGCAGGACGAAAGGGAGGAAACCGCGCTGCGCGCGGTGCTCAACTACGGCCACACCGTTGCCCACGCCCTGGAAACGCTCACCGGCTACGAAGTGTTGCTTCACGGCGAAGCGGTGGCCATCGGCATGATCTGCGAAAGCCGGCTGGCCGAATTGGTCGGGCGGGTCGACCGGTCGTTGACTTTGCGCCAGCAGCGACTGCTGGCCGCCCTGGGGCTGCCCACACGTCTGCCGAACGTGGACCTGGAAGCCATTCTCGGGGCCATGGCCCATGACAAGAAAGTGCGTTACGGCCGACTCCGTTTCGTGCTGCCGGCGCGCCTGGGCCACGTGGAACTGGTCGAGGGGGTCGAAGCGGACCTCGTCCGCCGAGCCCTGGGTGGTTGAGGGCCGCCGCCTGCCACACCCGATCCGTACGCGACCGATCCCGGTCGCCGGCCCTCAGTCCCGCAGCAGCTTTTCCTTGAGGATCGCCGCGATGTGTTCGTTGTACTCGCCCGAGGTGGTCCGCGGCGGGATCCAGTTCTCATAGTCGAAATCGGGATACGCGAGCGGCTCGCCCGGCCGGCGATGGTAGTTGTAAAAGTCGCGCACCTTGGCGGCCAACTCCTCGGTTTCATATTGGCCGAGGTCGATCTCGGGTTCCCGTCCATGGATCTGATGGGCCGCCACGAAACGACGCCGCGGCACTTCAGTGACCATCTGCTCCAACCCGCAGCCGACGTAGACGTGGAACTGTTTGAAATCCAACGCGGCGTTCAGCTGCGGGCCGCCACCGTAATCGGCCACCCAAATGTTCTCGTGGGTCGAAATGACGCGGCCCGGCAAAGCCACCGACATGTGCACCTCGGACTCCGGATCGAATCGCTGCAACAGCTCTATCAACTCTCTGACTCGCATGGCATCACGACGCGTTTGGCTGACAGTGGTAAACGACCTCCAGGCCTCGCCAGCCCATCGGCCCCGGGGCGCTGGCTGCGGCGCCGTAGGGCACGAGCCGGCTGGACGTCGGCCCGCCTCCGGCCTGTGTCGATCCCGCTCATCGCCCCTCAATCCCTTGGGCCTCCAGGTGGCGAATCTCCTCCAGCCATCCGGCCCGCTCCTGATCGCTCACCGTCGGGTCGGGCAGCAGCGAGCGGCGGGTGCAATTGACCAAAGCCTGCAGCGTCTGGTATCGGCGTGTCGCCCCGATCGCCGGGGGCAACTGATCGCGGACGATCTCGGTGATCTCTTCCAGTGTGGTTGGCTGCCGGGCCCGGAGTTGATGGCGGAGTGAAGCGAAGGCCGCGGCCGAGTAGCCTTGGGTCAGTCCGTCCAGCCGCTCGACGGCCTCCCCGGTCGGTTCGGGCATGACGGCCCGCAGGACCCAGCGGAGAAAATCGCGGCGGTCTTCCCCCTCCGGGTCGAGCACGGGGATGATCAGGTCTCCCACCCGTCCGGGGCGCCGCAGGTCAGGCGAAAGGAGGTGGATCCGGGCAGTCATCAACAGCCAAATCACCTGCCCCCGCAGCTGCGGGTCAGCCATCATGGCCTGGATCTTCCCCGTCAATCGCCGTTCGGTCGGGTGCACATCGGGGCTCACCCCCCCAAACTGGGTGTCCGCCTCGTCCACGAAGATCAACACCTTGTCCAATGCCTCGACCACCCGGCGAAGCCGTTCGAAGATCACGTCGGTCTGTCCGAACCATTGGCTGCGGATGTTCTTCAGCACCAGCACGGGCACGTCCAACTCGGCGGCCATGGCCTCGAAGATGAACGTCTTTCCCCCACCGATGGGCCCGGCCACCGCCGCCCCACCCAGCGCCCGGTCCGGCGGTGCCATGAAACGGGGCATGAGTTCCGAGCGCAGGAACTGCTTCAATCGCCTGAAGCCGACCACGTCGTCCAACGTGTGGGTCGGCTTCTTGAATTCCACCACATCTTCGCCCAATTGGGCCTGGATGAACTGCTCCACCTTGGCTATCACATCGGATGGCATCAAACGTCCGTTCTGGTAGGCCGAGCCGACGAGCAATTGCCGCACAGCGTGGATGGACAGGCCCGCGGTCAGCGTGGCCAGCTCCCGGTGGCTGGTCCATAGCTCCGGTGCCCGCTCAGCCGTCGAATAGAACATCTCGATGTAGTGAAGCCGGTCGCCTTGGCAGGGCGAAGGAATCTCCACCGGCAACACCTGGGGCAGACGGCTGACGCGCGGGTGGACTAGGCTCCGGCTCTCAGCGATGAGACAGACCGAATCCCGGCCGTTCATGAACCCGGGGTCACTGAACCAATCCTGGACGATGCTCACCCGCTGCAGTTGACGGTCGGCCAGCGAGGCCACGTCGCCGGAACCGGCCGGCAAGAGCATGTCGGCCGCTTCGATGAGAATCAACAGGCTCCCCTCGTGGCGGGTGGAGCGCGAGCAGATGGTCAGCTGGCGGAGCAGTTCCAGGGCGAGGGTGGGGTTGCCGATGGCATCCAGCAGCAGTTGGTCGAATTGGCCGGCCAGTCGCTCAAGCTCGGTCGGCCCTTTCTTGCGCAGCTCGCGCAGGAGGAGACGGTCCACGTTTTCTCCTGTTTTCCAGGCGATCCAGCGTTTCTTGAGCTGTTCGGGGTTGTCCAGGATGCGCACCGGGCCGTTCAGTTCGTAGACGACCCGCGTCAAGCCCGGGGTGGCGGTCTTCCGGCAGAGGAACGGAATCAGCGGCACGTATTCCGAGCCGTTGTAGAACAGGTCATACACATTGCCGCAGAGGATCACACTCCGGGACTGGTTGGAGTTGAAGATCCTGGCCAGTTGCGAGAAAAACTCGTAGTGATGGCCACACATGATCCACGGCTCCTCGGGGCCGGTGGGAAGCCACCCGGGCGGCGTCGCGCCACGGCAGAGGTGAAGCCAGCCCTGCTGGAGGAGGCGCTGCGGCCAACCCGAGCGGTGAGATGGAGGGCGAACC
>DQVB01000167.1 GCA_015661985.1 Planctomycetota bacterium
GTGGCCCGCCGGGCGTGCGTCTGGGCCCACTGGCGCAGTTGCTCCACTTCGGCACGGCGCGAGCGCGCCAGCGGCACGGTCTCGGCCGCCGCCTGAACCAGATGCTCTGTCGTCAGCCGCCGGTCTTCAGCGCTGTACGCCGCAAACAAGGCGTTTTCCACTACCTGTTCCAGCTCCGCCCCGCTGAAATCGTCGGTGGCACGGACGACGCTGCCGAGGTCGAACTCCGTCGGATCCCGCTGGCGCCGGGCGAGGTGAATCATCAGGATTTCCGCCCGCTCGCGGGGCGTCGGCAGGTCCACGAAAAAGATCTCGTCGAAGCGGCCCTTGCGCAGCAGCTCGGGCGGCAGGCGCGTGATGTCGTTGACCGTGGCGACCACGAAAACCGGCTTGGTCTTCTCTTCCATCCAGGTCAGCAAGTTCCCGAAGACGCGCGTGGCCACGCCGCTGTCGCCTGAGCCGCCGATCCCGGCGAGACCTTTCTCCAGCTCGTCGATCCAAAGGACCGCCGGGGCCACGCCTTCCGCCACGTCCAGGGCTTTGCGCATCCGCTGTTCCGACTCGCCCACCAGGCTGCCGAAGACACGCCCCAGGTCGAATTTCAACAGCGGCTTTTCCCATTCAGCCGCCACCGCCTTGGCGCACAGGCTCTTGCCGCAGCCGGGTACGCCGACCAGCAGCACGCCGCGAGGATGAGGCAAGCCGAAGTCGCGCGCTTTTTGCGTGAACGCCTGGTTCCGCTGGCGCAGCCACAGCTTCAGATTGTCCAGGCCGCCGATCGTCTTGAAACTCTCCACCGAGCTGTAATACTCGAGTATGCCCGACTTGCGGATGATCTGCTCCTTCTCGCTCAGAATGAACCGCACGTCTTCGCGCCGCAGCCCCTCGTGACTGACCAGCGCCTTGGCCAGGGCATTTTCCGCTTCCGAGCGCGTCAGGCCCTGGCAGGCTTTAACAAGCTCGTCCTTGGCCTCCTCGTCCAGATCGATCACCACGCGGGGCTTGTCCTTCACCTGCGCGATCATCTCCTCCAGGATCTCCCGATACTCCGCCTCGGTCGGCAGCGGCATGTCCACCAGCGTCACGTCCTTTTCCAATTCGGGCGGGATGTGGGCCAGCGGCGACAACCAAACCAACGTCTTGGCCGTGCCCTTTAGATGCGGCACCAGGTCGCGGATCATGCGGATCACCAGCGAAGCGCCGGTCGCGTTCTTCTGCTCGTCCAGGTACGGGTGAAAATCCTTCAGCACGAACAGGGCCGGTTCCTTGTACTGGGCCACCCAGGCCAGGGCGCGTTCCGGAGGGCGGCAGTCGTCCCGCCCGACCGCGTGCCCGTTCTCATCGGTCCAGCCGCGCGAGATGGACCAGATCAGCAGTCGGCGCGCCTGCTTCTGCAACGCGGGCTGGCGAAGCAGCTCCTGCAGTCGGTCGATGGCCCGCTCCTCCTCGCTGGAGACGATGTTGATGATCGGGTAGCCGGCGCGAATGTACGTGGCCAGATCGCTGATGAATTCCATCTTCCCGCACCTCGCTCATGCCATTGGTTCGCCGCCCCGCGCGCTGCGGGGCGGTACTTTACAGCTCCTCGCGCTCCGACTCGGTGATCTCTTCGCGGGTCTCGACCTGCAGCGGATCGGCCTGTTCGCAGAGCATTTCGCGATGTTCCACCTCGCCGACAGCCTGTTCGATCGCGCGGGTAAAATCGAGGCATTCATCGCCCTCAGCCCCTTCGACCCGGATTTCGGTCTTCCCGTCCCGTCGGATTCGAATTCGCATCTTTTTCACCGTCACGGCTCCTGTTGAGTAGAAATCCCGGTTCGCGGTGCGGCAGTCCCCTGCCGCTTTCGTTTGGAGTGCGGCAGTCCCTGCCGCTTTCGCTCCAAAGCGGTGCAGGAGCACCGCACTCCAAAGCAGCGCCGGCTCACAGCCTGCGCCCCGTCAGAAATTCTCGCAGACGACCATTTCGATTTCGCCGTTGTCCAAGACCCGCTCCTCTTCGATGATGTAGCCCTCCTCAAGCACTTGCTTCCGGACCGCCTGGTGAGCGTAGGTTCGGTTCAGTTCCTCCAGGAATGAGTGCTGGCGGATGGGGGTGTTCCCTTCGACGCCCCACCAGTCGGCGCAGACCTGGTAGGTCTGGTCGGCCTGCTGCTGGAACCCGATATCGTACCGGCTGCCGGTATTGATCACGACTTGGCCGTATTGGCGGCTGCCGGCAAAGCCGCGGATCGGCAGTCGCTCGCCGACCTGGAAGTTGTAATGCAATTGGCGCAGGGTTTCCTGCAGCAGTTCCAGGTCTCGGATGAACGTCTTGACGGTTGTGAAATGGGACATGGTTTTCTCCTTTTCTCTGAAATCCAGGTTGGCAAATCGGTTCACTGGCTTTTGCACCGCGTCGCTCACGGGACGCCTGCTGTTGGTGATGATCGGCTCCTGCAACGGGCGTTGAAACGCCCGACTACCGGCACCGCGTCGGTTGCGCGACGCATTCTCCCGCTCCTCTGTTCTCCCGTTCTCCCGTTCAGCGGCTCCCGCGCTCCTCAGGCCATGCGTGCGTGCAGTTGCGCCCAGCGGCGCATGGCCTGGATCTGGTCGGCGCGCGACCGGGCCAGCGGCGCGGTTTCCTCAAGGGCCCGGGTTACGTCTTCAGTGGTCAACTCGCGCAGATCGTCGTCGAAGGCCCCGTACAGACCGCTGATGACGGCCTCTTCGATTTCGGCGCCGGAGCAGTCGGTGCTGGCGGCTACCAGGCGGTCCAAATCGAAAGCCTCGGGCGCTCGCCCGCGTCGGCGCAGGTGGACCCGGAAGATCGCCCGTCGCTCTTCGTCCCGGGGCAGATCGACGAAGAAGACTTCATCGAAGCGTCCTTTGCGCAAGAACTCCGGCGGCAGCCGACTGACGGTATTGGCCGTGGCGACGACGAACACCGGCGCGCGCCGCTCTTCCAGCCAGGTGAGGAACGTGCCGAAGAGCCGCTGGGTGACGCCCCCGTCCAGGGCCTGGCCGAGGCCGCTGAAGGCCTTTTCCAGCTCGTCGATCCACAGGATGCAGGGGCTGACCTGCTCGGCGGTA
>DQVB01000523.1 GCA_015661985.1 Planctomycetota bacterium
CTTCCGCGCCGTGAGATAACTTTAGGAACGGATCACACCTGGGAACTGCGAGAGGGAATCACCGCGGCCGAGCGGAGCCTACGTTTCCGGTTGGCGGTGGACCTTGTTTCGGTTTCTGTATCCGCTCGCCCGGCTTGCGTGGACGCCAGCGCCACTCTGCAGACGAGTCGCGAGGTGGTCCTGCGAATAGCCCCAAAGCCCGGGCTTCCGTCCGGTCCGTTCACATGCCGTGTGGAGCTGGTCGGACGGTTACCCGGCGGAGAGGCCCTTCCCGCCGTGGCGTTAACGGTCAATGGCGTTGTCCGTCACGACGTGGAAGCTATTCCATCATTGGTTGCATTTAAGCCTGCCCCGGTGGGAGAATGGGTCGGGTCGTATGTGCGATTACGATCGCGCAGCGGTAAGGCATTTTCGATGCGCGGGATCGAGCGGGGCAGCGATGACTTGGTGGTCGAGCGGGCCGAGGATTCTCGGCACACGGGAGCGGTATATGTCGTGCGTCAACGGGTCGCATTTCCTGGTAGTCACGTCAGCACTGTAGACTTTATTGTGAGTGCAAAAGAGCGGGGACGGCAACGTGTGCGCGTTACCGTGAGTTACGTGGGAGTACCAAGAACGGGTGGGTCATGAGTGAGTGGGAAAGGGCTCTGTCAAGATTGGCGCGCCTCGCTGCAGCAACGATTGTGGGTTGGCTGTGCGTGTTGGACGTGTCCCGCGGCGCCGAGATCGGATCGGCAATTGAGGTATGGCAGCGCCGGCAAGCCGCCATACGAGCGTTCGACTTCTCCTGGTCCGGCCTTCAATTCCAGGCGAAGGGGGCTGATCCAGCGCTCTCGGTCCTAGACGCCATGGCCGGCAACGTGCCACCTTCAGATATGTCGTTCGAAATCCGGATGAGGTTTGTCGTAGACACCACCGGTCGCGTTCGCCTCGAATACAACGGACGGGCCTGGTCACAAGAGCGAGGAGACTATGTGGCGAAAGCCACCATCAACGTGTTCGATGGCCGGCGTTTGGAGTCCTTCTTTCCACCTGGGCGCAGGCCCTTTCCAAGGTTTTTTGTGGAGGGGGAGACAATCTCCGACATGGCGAGGGATGCCCGGGTGCGGCCAATTAGGATGGTTTACCGCCCCTTCGACGCGACCATGGGACTGTTCGATCCGTCGCGGCTTCGGTTTACAGACCAGGAGGCATTTGTTGACGGGAGGCGCTGTCTGGTGATGGAACATTCCGGTGACGACTTTATGGACGTCATTTACGTGGATGCCGAGCGGCAGTTCCTTCCCGTACGATACTACAGGCACGAAGCGGGGATGACCCGGGAGCAGATCGAAATCTCCTATTGCCGCGATCAGGTCTACGGTTGGGTGCCGACCGCGTGGAATGTCGCTCATTTGGATGACCGAGGTGCGGTGCGTATCAGCTGGTCTGGAAATGTTACGGAATATGCTTTGAACCAACCGGTGCCAGACGAGGTTTTTGAAATCGCGCTCCCGCCGGGCACTTGGGTGCGAAACTATATTACCGGTGAATGCTATATCCTTCGAGAGGGCGGCGAAAAGCGGCCGATCCTCCCCGGCGAGTATACGGGGGACAACTACGAGGAGCTTCTCCGTAGCGACCCGATGTCCGGTGAAGGCAAACTGCGGTGGTTTCTCGGCGCGGTCGTTGTGGCCGTTGGGGCACTGGCCGCCTGGGCGGTTCTGAGACGCAGAAAGATCGCGTAGCCCGCTGAGATGCGGGTTAGCGCGGCTCGTTACACCTTCCGCGCGGGTGGTTGTGAGATGGCTGTGTGTTGTTGTTACCCGAAGACAACCGTGATGCTAGAAGATCACTGGCCCCCTCGATCAACCGCCTTCCGGAAGCTGCTCCGTCGCAGCGCCCTCAGGCGTTCCAGCTGGCGCAAAGCGGTGGTGGCGGTGGTCTTGCTTACGGCGGTCCATGCTGCCCTGCTCGTTTGGGGCGCCGCCCGCCACAGCCCGGTGTGGGACGAACCAGGCCATCTCGTCGCGGGTATCAGTCATTGGACTTTTGGGCGATTTGACTTGTATCGTGTCAATCCACCTCTGGTTCGCGTGATCTCGTCGCTGCCAGTGGTGCTTTGTAGCCCGAGCATGAGTTGGCGGGGCTACCGCGATTCGGTGGACACACGGCCGGAAAGGTCGCTCAGACGTACTTTCGTCGCGCTCAACACCACGCGCCTGTTCCATCTGCATACGGTGTCCCGTTGGACGTGCGTCCCGTTGATCATGCTGGGGGCATACGCATGCTACCGTTGGGGTCTGGAGCTTTATGGGGAGGGCGCCGGCCTGTTGGCGATGACACTTTGGTGCTGCTCTCCCGCGATCCTCGCGTACGGACAGCTAATTACGCCTGATGCGGCTGCGGCTGCGCTAGGTGCTTCCGCTGGGTACTGTTTTTGGCGATGGCTTCGCCGCGAGGACAGGACCGAAGCACTGGCAGCCGGCTGTACCCTCGGAGCGGCGCAGCTAGCAAAGACGAGTTGGATAGTACTTTTCGGGGTATGGCCGCTTTTGTGGCTCCTGTGGTGCGTCGGTCGACCCCGCCGGGCTGCGACAGAGGCGGTTTGGCGGGGCCCCGCACAGTTCGTTCTCCTCCTCGTCATCGCACTTGTTGCCCTTAACCTCGGCTACGGGTTTCAAGGCTCCTTTCGAAAACTGGCCGATTACAGTTTTGTCAGCGGGCTATTTGGCGGGCGGAGCGCAAATGTTGACGGCGGTCATAGACCGAGAAACAGGTTTGAAGCTAGTTGGGTAGGGCAGCTCCGCGTGCCGCTACCCAGTGACTACTTAATGGGGATCGATCTCCAGAAGTCTGATTTCGAGGGCAAAATGTGGTCGTACCTCCGCGGCGAGTGGCGATTGGGCGGGTGGTGGTACTACTACCTCTATGCCATGGCTGTCAAGGTGCCGCTGGGAATATGGGTGCTCGGTGCCCTGGCTCTGTTCCTCACATGCACCGACCGGCGCTACCGAACCGGATGGCGCAACGAACTCGTTCTGCTTGCGCCAGCAGTGGCGGTGTTGGTATTGGTCAGTTCCCAGACCGGGTTCAACCACCATATGCGCTACGTCCTTCCCGCCTTCCCGTTTCTTTTCATCTGGATCAGCAAAGTTGGGCGGGCC
>DQVB01000377.1 GCA_015661985.1 Planctomycetota bacterium
AGAAGAGGAAGAAGACTGGGAGGATGAGGACGAAGACTGGGAGGACGAAGACGAAGACGAAGACTGGGAAGACGAAGACGAGGACTGGGACGACGAAGACGAGGATTGGGACGACGAAGACGACTGGGAGGACGACGAGGATTGGGAGTAGGCGCCACCGTGGCACCCAGGCCTTGAACGGCGCGCCGGGCAAATGCTTTATACGGCGCACGGCAGGGTATTTCCGCGCTGGAGCTTGGAAAAACTCAACACGCGGAAAAGCCAAACCGTTTTCAGTCTAGTACGCCATAAACCCACGGTCTACGGCCGTGCGACCCTGGGGGCCAAACCGTTGCGGCGTGTGCCTTTCCAACGACACTGTGGGGGGAGCATCGTTGGCCACAGAGACGGAGACGGCTGGCCAGTAACCTGTGCGCCACGCGCAGCGGCCGGGAACGGAGGCGCGGCGGGTTGTTCGAGTAACGTTTGGATTACGAATCTCGGTCCCAATGGGGCCTTCCATACATCTCCCCCCGCATCTCTCCCCCGCCTTGCGGGGCAGGCCAAGGTCACGGCCTTTGGGCGTGGTCTATTCCTTCCTCGGCCCCGCTTGGACCGCGGGTGTTCGGCCTCGAGGGAGGCGAAGGGGTTGTTGATCCCGGGGCCGCAGCCCATGGGGAGATGCCACCGGCGTGGGGTCGCTCTATCTGATGAACCCCACACTCTGCAAGTTTGAGTTGATCCCGGCCCACATCCCGCCGGTCCGGTTACCCAAGGTGCCGATGGAGCCGATCACGACCATGAGGATGAGGGCCAACATCACCGCGTATTCAACGGCCGTCGCTCCGTCCTCGCCGCCGACGAGTCCAAGGAAGCATCGCATGGTGACCACCTCCGGACTATTCTGGCTACCCGCCGGCGTCCTTCGGCCTTCTGTCCCACTGAACCGGGAACCCGTGGCTGGTCCGTGAGGCCACCGCCGGCAGTCCTGCCGGGGCGCACCAGGCCCGTGTCCAGCGCATTCGAGCGCCAGCCGCGAAAAGGCTCGTCGGTTGCGAACCAGCGTGACGCGCGTCGATCGCGCTCGGGCGCCACGCTATCATACAAACAGCAGCCGTACACCTGAAACGGGACGGCCGAAGGTTGACCTTTGGATAGTAGTTGAATTCAAACCAAGGCTGTCACAAGAGGCTCTGTTCGCGCCGCGGGATTTGCCGCCCCCTGTGTGTGCGTCCGTGTGCCATACCCAAGTCACGGTACCCGTAAGGGCCTACGTGCGATGGGTGCGAGGCTCGGCGTGCGCCTCGCGCCGCTGTTCCGGCGCGCCGTGGGCAGCTCGTCGGCCGTTTACACACTTGCTGAGCGAAACTCGCGTCGGTCCCTGCGAACAGAGGCTTTGTGATAGCCCAATTGACAAGCAAACCACCCCCTAAAACCATACCCTGCAGCTGCCCTTTGTCAAACCTCTTCGGCGGTCCGGGGCGTAGCCGAAGATGGCGGCTTCACGGCGCGGGCGAGGCCAATCGGGCGGGATCGATCCCGGGGGCGTCGGGGCTCAACAGGGGGCCCTGCCAGCCCGTGGTGCGGCTGTCCCGCGGCTCGTTGGAAAGGGGGCCGGCAAAGGTCAGTTCGCTGCGGATCAGACCGGCAATGGCCAACGAGGAATCGTCCAGCTTCTGCGCCCCTGAACCTGGACGGATCCAGGCGGCCACCAATCCCTGGGCCGCCAACACCGATCCGGAGCCTGTCCACCGGATGGCCGCCACCAGCGGATCGGGCGGCTGAGGCCCCACGAAACGCAGGAGCGGAAGGTCCCGCTCCAAGAAAAACACGCAACCGGCAGCCCGGATAGTCACCCGGCCCGGCTTCTCGTCCAGATTCTGGTAGCGGCATTC
Source organism: Planctomycetota bacterium (assembly GCA_015661985.1). Lineage (GTDB taxonomy): Bacteria > Planctomycetota > Planctomycetia > Pirellulales > Thermoguttaceae > SZUA-1497. The sequence continues at coordinate 1,875 of DQVB01000377.1, forward strand.
GACCAGCGGCCCGCCGCCGCGTACGGTAAGGCGCCTCAGGCTCAACACGACCGGCTCGTCCCAACGCGGGGCGTGGTCCAAGGCCAGCACGCGTTGGCATCGCAGCGCCAATGCGTTGTCGAACCGAACAGCCACCGCGCCAGCCGTATGACAGGCCACGGCGGCCCCCAGTTGGTCGAAGACGCAGTCCTGCAACTGGATTTGACCGCTGGGCAGCCCTTCCCGGTAGACGGCACGGTCCGCCGGGTACGACCACCGAATGGCATCGATCTTCTCTGGGGCCCCCGCAAGGCCCCGGAAAAAACAGCGCCGAAACCCCACCTGCGAAACGCGCAGGCCGACCAGCCACGAGGTGCCCGACGAGATCGCCTCGGCGCGGTGCGGCGGCACGAAGCAGATGTTCTCAAACCAGACGTCCTCGTCCCTGACGGCCAACCCGCCGGGTGGCACGGCCACGACCAGTGGCCGGTCACCGGCGCCGCGGATCGTCTGGCCGGCCCGCAGCGCCCGAAAAGCGCTGAGGAACGCTTCGCGATCTGCCACCTCGACCACCATCTCCCGCTGGCCGGCCACGTAAGCTGCAGGCACCACCGGCCCACTAGCGGAATCCGCGGACGGCGCGCTCGGTTCCGGCCGGGCCGAGGCTGCCAACGGTGGCCGCTGGGCGACGTCGCCGGCTGCCATGTCGCTCGGGCTGGCCGTCGTTGAATCCGCATCAGGTGCCCTTGGGGCGACCGCATCCGAGGCCGCGCGCTTCTTTGCCGGATCGAACGGCCCGACAGCTTTGGCCGTGGGGCCATGCCGAGGCCGGCGGGCGGCCAGGTCTTCGCGCCAAATGGCCCAGAACGCGGCGACCGCCGTAACGACACAGGCCGCGACGACCGCAACCCACATGCGCGCGTCGCGACCGCCGAGGGCGGGTTTGGCCGGGTGGACCCACCGGGCCGGTCCGCCGGAAGGGTGGCGCACCGCGCTGGCCAGCTGCTTGCGGCCTTCGGGCGTGGGCGGGCCGAGGCGTTGGGCAAGCCATGCGATGGACTGGGGCCGTTCGCCCGGCTCCCGGCGCCCACAACGAGCGATCATTTCAGCCAACACCTCGGGCGTCCCCGGAGCGAACTGCCGCACGTCCGGCACCTCGGCCCTTTGCAAGGCACAGAGTTTCCCCAAGGCGTCTCCCCCGGCAGCGGCAGACCGCCCGGTCAGCAGGCGCCACCACAGCGTGCCGCATGCGTAGAGGTCCGTGGCTGTGGAGGCCGGTGCCCCGTCACGGACTTGCTCCGGGGCCACACCGTCGTAGCCTTCGGGAGGCAGATCGTCGTGCCCAAAGCCCTCTTCGGGCCGCAGCACGGGCCTGAGCCCGGGATGAAGCAATACGGCTTGCCCAGAGCGGTTTACCATGAGGGCCAAGGGTGAGATGTCCCCGTGGCAGAGCCCGATCCGCTCGATCTCTGCCAGGGCTTCTAGCATTTGCCGGGCGATCTCCAGCACCGCGGGGGGCGGAAAACGGCCGTGCCGGCTCAACCACTCGGAGGCCGTCAGCCCGTCGGCACGGGGGACCGCCGCCCACACCGTCCCGTCGGTTTGGCCAGTATCCACCACCGGAGCCAGGTGAACTGAGGGCAGGTCAGAGCACTTCTGGCGTAGTTGTTCGAGCGATCTGGCCAGCTGTTCAGCCCTCGTACCACCCACTCGCCGCACTGCCAACCGCACCAGCTTGCCGCAGCCGACCCGCTGCGCCTCAAACCACCGACAATAGCCGGCCGACGGCAGGGGAGAGCGTATCAAGTAATGGCCCACGCGGAGGTATTCGGCCCGACCCGCGTTGATCTGTTGGGCCTGATACGGAGTGAGCAGACGCGACCATTGAAGGGCATCCACCCAAACGGATTCGAAAAGTGGCAAGCCTCGGGCCAGCCGGCGTGCCGTGCCCGCCACCCGGCGGAGTTCGCTCCGGCCGCTCAGGCCCAGTTGCTCCAACAGATCGACCAGTTCGGCAGGCGGCTCCGCAGCCATTGGCACCCGGCAGCACCAGTGCAAGAAAGGCATCCCCGAAATCCGCTCCGCTGTCGGGCCGCCCCCGCTGGCCAACAGCGACCATCCTCAGGGATCAACCCAGTGTGGCCGTCCCTGTCCGACCCGCCTTGCTATCAGATTCGCCGCGCGGCCACAAGATCGACTTTCGCCCCATTCAGACGAGTCGGGGCGCGGTCATGCCAGCTGAATGGCACCTCTACCCGGCCCCTGCTCAGCCGCGCAATTCACGCACCACGTGCAAGATGCGCCGCACCGCTTCGTCGATTTCCTCTTCGGTGGTAGTGGCCCCCAGGCTGAAACGGAGCGACGAAGTGAGGAACTCCTGGGGAACCTTCATGGCCCGCAAGGTGGGAGACAGTTCCGTGGAGCCGCTCGAGCAGGCCGATCCGACCGAACAGGCCACCCCGGCCATATCCAGGGCCATCAAGAGCACCTGTCCCTCAATCCCTGGAAAGGCCAAGTTGGCCGTCTGCGGAAGCCGCTCGGCCCCCTCGCCGTTGACCACCAACCCGGGGAATCCTGCTTTCAGCTCAGCCTCGAAACGTTCCCGCAAGGCCGTCAGACGCCGCGCATGCTCCTCTTGCTCCTGGCGCCAAAGCTCCAGCGCCGTGGCCATCCCCACAGCCAACGCCACGGACTCCGTCCCGGGGCGAATTCTCCATTGGTGCGGGCCGCCGAATTCCAGAGGGTCAATCGGCACATCATGACGCACGATCAAAACACCAATGCCCAAGGGCCCCTGGAACTTGTGCGCCGCCGCCGACAAGGCCGCAACGCCCAGCTGGCGGAAGTGGACAGGCAGCTTGCCCGCGACCTGGATCGCGTCGGTGTGAAGCGGGACGCCGAGCTGTTGGCACACGGCCGCCGCCTCGCACACCGGTTGAAGCACCCCCGTCTCGTGGTTGCCCGAGATCACGCTGACCACGGCAGTCTCCGGCGTCAGGATCTTCTCAAGGTCGTCGAGGCGGATCACGCCGTGCCGGTCCACGCCCAGCGTATCCAGGCGCCAGCCTTGTTCCAGCAAGTACTCGGCCGGCTCGATCACACTGGCGTGCTCGACCGCCGAAATGACCAACTGGCCCGGCCTTCCGCCCGTTCGGGCACGAGCTATACCTAGGACGGCCAGATTGTTGGCTTCGGTACCACCGCTGGTGAAAACCACCCTGTCCGGATTGGCAGAATCCACCTCAGCCCCCAGGATCCGGCCCACTTGCTGGCGGGCCTCTTCCAACCTCTTCTTGGCCTGCTGGCCAAGCTGATGCTGGCTGGCCGGATTGGCATAACCCTGCCGTAGGCACTCGGCAATCGCTTCGGTCACCTCAGGCCGCGTGGGGGTGGTGGCATTATGATCCAGATAGATCGTTCTGGGTGCCGGCATGCAAGAATTGTGTGCTGCCAGCGGCTTGGCGGCAAGGGCCACGGCATGCTGAGCTGGCCGCACCGCGGCCAAACGGGGGCTTCTTTTTTGGGCTCGACAGTCGGGTCCGTCCAGGACGGACCAGGAGAGGGACACAGGGGGATGACGCCCGGGGTGAGCGAGTTTCGCAGGACAAGCGTCCCTGCTCGTTCCGTTTGCCCAGGTTCAGCCACCCAGACCGTCCCGACAGAGGCATCTTCGCGTGCAGGGCAAGCGAGGACGCTTGCCCTGCAACTTTTCTGCTCATGTCCTGCGCAAGCCACGGCGCTTGCCCTACGGCTTTTTCCTCAACCCAGGGACAGACGGCACGGTTGAAGAGCGGTCTGGAAAGCCCGCTGCGGCCGGTCGGGCCACCGCACAATCGTGATCCCTCGGGGGTTGCAGCCGCTCATTTCAGGGCGTTCGTCGCGTGCCGCTCCTGGGGAGGGTGGCTTCCCGGGCGGTTTTGCTGCTGGCCGGTCGGGCATATCGGACATAGATGTGCCGTACCTCGATGTCCTTTCCGGCAGCAGTTTCCTGGGCGAACAGATGCACTGGCGGGCCGGCCTGGGGGCTTTCGGTCCGATCGCAGAGGAGCAGCAGGAACACGGGCGGATCGGGGGGCCGAAGCAGATGCCGCAGCAACTCCACGCTGGCCGGGTCCGTGTTTTGGAAATCGTCGATGGAGAGTACCAGCAGTTTGCGGTCACCGAGGCGGGCCAGCAGTTCGCGCAAGGCGTCGAAGGCCCTGGTGCGAAGTTGTTCGTCCCCCAGCGATTCAGCGGATCGTCGTCGGGACATGTCCACCGCTTGTACGCGGGCCAGCACCGGGAACACCTCGGACAACGCCCCGGTATCGCGAGGCATCAGGGCGTCGGCTTCCAGCTGCGGCAGTTTGACCAGGTAGTGGCTGAGGGCATCCACCAGCCCGTCGACACCCTTGAAGGGGACCGATTCCTGCTGGTAACAGCGGCCCGAAAGGACAACCGTATTGTGGCGGCGGCGGCAGTTCTCCAGGAATCGGCGTACCAGCCGGGTCTTGCCGCTGGCGGCCGGCCCACGGACCCAAACCACGCCCGTACGACCTCGCCGCGCGCCCTCCAGCGCCTCGGCCAGGGTCCTCAAATGGGCCTGGTGTGGGCTGCCCGTTTCGGGCGCTGGAGCAGAGGAAGCGGTGGCAAGCTTCACGGGGCGAGGCACGCCGCCCAGGCGGCGCAGCAGTTCGGCCACTGACGGTCGCGATTCGGGGTTCCTGTGCAGCAGGGCCACGCACAGTTGGTCCAGATCGCCCGGCACCTCGGCCATGATCGTGTGGGGCGGCGGTGGATCCTTTTCTTTCTTGGCAGCGAGCATATCCAACGGCTGTCGCCCCCAGAAGGGGCATCGGCCCGTCAACGCCTCGTAGAGCATGACGCCGACGCTGTACATGTCGGTGGCCGGTGACAAGGATTCCGCAGCCGCCTGTTCGGGCGACATGTACGGGATGGTTCCCACGATGTGGCCGCCGGTGGTGGTGCTCAAGACCTGCTGGCGGAAGTCCGTGGCCAGGCCGAAGTCCAGAAGGACGACCCGGCCGGAAGGCGTGACCAGTACGTTCGAAGGCTTGATGTCACGATGCAGCTTGCCGGAGTGATGCAGGGCAGCCACTCCTTCGGCAATCTGGCGCAGCGCACCCCGCAGGCGGTCCAGTTGCCCCGCCGACAACGGCGGGCCGATGCCTGGTCGGCTCACCCCGGGGGCAGTCGGGGCCAATCGTCTCGGCGCCTCACGCGCCTCCGGTCGGGCCGGGTCCGTGTCGGCCATGGCCAATCCCGGGCCGGCCCCGACCTGCCGGCGGGTGCTGATCTCAGCCTGGGACGAAGCCGCCCGCTGGCCCTCCTCAGGCGACCAGACGTATTCAAGGAAGCCCATCCCATCGATGAACTCCATCGTGAAGAACCACCACCCGCCCGCCGAGAACAGCTCATAGAGCCGAACCAAGTTCTTGTGCACGATACCGCTGAGCGAACGGAACTCTCGCTTCAGCCGGTAGATGGCCGTCGGTTCCAGGTTGCGGATCGTCTTGATGGCCACCACCTGTTGGGCCTGGCGGTCGTAGGCCTGATAGACCACACCCATCCCCCCGGCCCCGATCTTCCGTTCCACGAAGAATCGTTCGGTACCGTAGAAATCATCGACGCCCGGGCCCAGCGCAAACGGGCCCCTCACGGCCGCCACCGGCCCACCCCAACGTCGGCGCACACGATGTTCGTGGGCCACCAGCTCCTCGGGCATTTCGTCGACAGAGCCCAGCTCGGGAAAACGGGCCACGTAGTCCTTCAAGCTGGGTCGCAGCGGCAATCCAGCTGGCCCGAATGCGTCGGGCACATCGGTCGGCCTCGCACCCCGCTGGGCCGCGGTCATCCAGCGGTATTCCAAGTCGAGGGTGATCAGCTCGATCAACAGTTGCCGCCGGGAAACGGGCGTTTGTCCGGTTTCCACGCCGACCAGGTAGGTTTCGATCTCCGGTTCGAGACCTTGCTTCCAAGCAGCCTCGAAGCGGTCACATACTTCGTCGATCAGAGCCAGCGGGGAGGGCCGAGGCCCTCTGGCTGAACCGCCTGGGTTCTCACTCATGGCGCGCTCCTGGTTGGCAGTGCAACGCCGGGCCACCTTCGTCGCACAGCCGCTCGCGGCAACCAGGCAACTCCCCGCGTGTCCGTCGCCCCAAAGCAGAGGGCAGCAAAAGTCGAAAGACGTCCCTTGCCTCCCGAAGTCTCGCGACTGTCTCTGCCGGTCCCTCCTTGCCGGGAGCTGCCTCAGGCAGGCCTCTTCTTGGCGGGTTGTTTATCCGGCGGGCTGCCGGGCGACAAACCTCCTCTGGCGCCCGGCAGTAACGGATTTTAGGCGGGTCCGTGATCCGGTCCGCGCATCCCTGCCCCCCAGTGGGGCCGCTGGACCGGACCAACAGCGCCCTAGTTTATCCCACCACCACGATGGGTGTCAAGCCCCGGGGCGCCACGTTTCGAGGCGGCTGCCGGCACCCCCCTCTCCGGGGGCATACGAGGCGAACGCCGCCGCCCCTCACTCCTGGTCCCCTTGCTCCTCTTCCCACGCCTCGCGGATGCGGGCCAGTTTCCGCTCCACGGTGCGTTCCACACAGTCCATCAGCTTCGCCACCTCCTCGTTGGTGTACCCCTCCATCTTCAACAGAGCCACCTTCCGCAGATCGTCGTTGTCCAGGCGATCCAGCAGGCGGCGCAGGGTCTCGGCCACCTGACAGGCGAATTCCGGATCCGGCTCCTCGCCCAACACCTGCCCGATACCCCCCTGACGCTCCCCCGCACCAGGCCGCATCCAAACCGATTCGCCGTGCACCCGCCCCTCACCCCGTTTCTTGGCAAAATGCCGCTTCATCTGCTGGGTGGCCTTCCTCGCCGTGATCGTCACCAACAGCTTCCACAGGTCGTGGCGATCACGCAGCCGGGGGAAGCGCCCCGCCGCTACCCCTCGACAAAAGCTGTCCATCGCGCTGAGGGCCACGTCCTCCTCGTCCGCCACACGCCGAGGCATGTCCTGCAGCCGCTTCCGGGCCACCTGGACCAGTTTATGGAAATACCGCTGCCAAATGGCTTCGGCCGCAGCCTCGTCCCCGTTGCCCAAGCGGGTTAACCAGCGAGTCACTTCGTCCGGATCATCCATCAGACGCGGGCCCAATTTCCCGTGCGAAGGTACGTGTGTGGCGGTTCTCCGTCCGGACCGAATTTCATGCATTCTACGCCCCCCGAGGGGGGCCCGTCGACCCCGTCCGGCGATGACATGAAATCTGTCGACGGCAGCAAAACACAGCATGTAACCAGCATCTATGGGACACCGCATGCGTTGCTTGGGTGGTCTTCGGCGTTCTCCAGCGCGCGGTGGCACGACCGGCCGCGGTCAGCCGGCCAAGCAACAGAGAACTTCGTGATCGGCTCCCGTCACGGTTCGCGGCCCGCGGCCTTGCCTCGCCCAAACCGCTGGCCCACGCCTTTGCTCTGGGCGAGCGGGGACACGATTCCCCAGCGCTACAAACCGGCGCGGCAGGATGGACATTCCTGTCCGCCATAACCGGGACAAAACGTCCAATAGCGTGGGCATCGCAGATGTCACAAAACGTGAGTCTTACCGCATTGGCCGGGGTCGCCGGTCGGGCCCATCATTGACGGGCAACAATCCTCATCCTACGTTGGTGGGGTTGTACTGGCCGTGCGTGGCCTGCCGCGGTGGCAAGCCAAATATGCTCGGCTATGCTCGGCTCTGGAGAGCCAAGCGTCAAAGTGGCGCTGTCCGATCCGCCAGTCCTATTGCGCGCGCCATGCGCACGTGTTGTCGCACAGGTTTGTGAGCTGTCCGGGCTGGACCCGAGGCGGATGGAAAACCCGTCCTACGCGCTTCGGTTGCGGCCGCAGGCCACTTTAGGGGATCCTCCATAAAGAAGCATCGCATTGGATGAGCGATTCGCCTCACACACCGGCCGCTGTGGCGGTGGGATTGGTGCAGATGCGCGTCGAGTCGCCGCGGGAGGCGAACGTCCAACGGGCCCTGGATCGTATCTCCCAGGCAGCCGACGCGGGGGCGCAGATTGTCTGTCTGCCCGAACTGTTCGCCATCCCCTATCCCTGCCAGGACGAGGATCATGCGCGGTTCGATCAGGCGGAGCCGATTCCGGGGCCCACCACGGGACGACTGGCCGACGCGGCACGCCGCCACGGCGTGGTGGTGGTCGGCTCGATCTTCGAGCGTCGCGCGCCGGGCCTCTACCACAACACGGCTGTGGTGCTGGATGCCGATGGTTCGCTGGCTGGCGTCTATCGGAAGATGCACATCCCGGACGATCCGCTTTACTACGAGAAGTTCTACTTCACGCCCGGCGACCTGGGCTTTCCCAGCTTCGCCACGCGCCACGGCCGGCTGGGGGTGGGGATCTGTTGGGATCAGTGGTTCCCGGAAGCGGCAAGGCTGCTCGCCTTGGCCGGGGCTCAGATCCTGCTGTACCCGACAGCCATCGGATGGTTGCCCGCAGACAGAGGCACCTCAGAGGGCGACAGCCAGCATGGGGCGTGGGAAACGATGATTCGCAGCCACGCGGTGGCCAACGGGCTTTTCGTGGTGGCCGTCAATCGGACCGGGAGGGAAGGCCAGCTGGAGTTCTGGGGCGGCTCGCTGGCCTGCGACCCGAACGGCAACGTGCTGGCCAGGGCCGACCGACACGGCGAACAGACGCTGGTGGTCCCGTGTCATCTGGGCCAGATCGACGCCGTGCGGACCCACTGGCCGTTCCTCCGGGACCGCCGCATTGACGCCTACGGCGACCTTCTCAAACGGTTCCTCGACTGACGCCGGCCGGGCCGCACCCCTTCCGTTTCCGCGCTCGGTGCGGTAGAGTCTGGCTTCGAATGCTGTGCCGCAGCCAGCAGGAGATCTTGCGCGGGCGAATCCGCGAAAACCGTCCGGTACTGCTTCGGACCGGGCGGGACGCTGGCCGGTGCCCTCGTATGCCACGGTGAATCCTTTGCAGGCTTGTCGCATTTCATGAGTGATCCCTACTTTCAGTCGCTCTTCGCTGAGCGGATCGGCGGTGCCCGGTACGGGCAAGGCACGGACATTTATAAGTTCGAGAAGATCAAGCGGGCCAAGCGCAGGGCCTTGGCTGAACACCCGGAGCGGAGGCTGATCGATTTCGGTATCGGCGAAAACGACGGCATGGCCGATGTGTCGGTGCGGCGTGTGATGGCCGAAGAGATCAACAGACCGGAGAACCGGGGATACGCCGACAACGGCATCCCGGAGTTCAAGGAGGCCGTGGCCCGGTTCATGGCTCACCAGTTCCAGGTGGAGCTGGATCCGGCGGCCGAGATCAACCATTGCATCGGCTCGAAAACGGCCTTGGCCATGCTGCCTGCCGTCTTCATCAACCCGGGCGATGTGACGCTGATCACCGTTCCCGGCTATCCGGTGGCCGGCACGCACACGCGGTACTACGGGGGCGAAGTCTATCGATTGCCCTTGCGGGAAGAGAACCGCTTTCTTCCGGACGTGCAGAGTGTGCCCGAGGAGATTTGCCGCCGTGCCAAACTGCTGGTGATCAACTACCCCAACAGCCCGACTGGCCGGGTCGCCACGCGGCGGTTTTACGAGGAGGTGATCGAGTTTGCCGTCAAACACAGGATCGTGGTGATCCAAGATGCGGCACACGTGATGCTCACCTATGAAGGCGAACCGTTGAGTTTCCTGCAGGTGCCGGGGGCCATGGAGGTGGGTGTGGAGGTCCATTCCCTGTCGAAGGGCTGGAACATGATCGGTTGGCGCATGGGGTGGGTTTGCGGCCACCGGCGGATCGTGCAGGCCTTTGCCGACGTGAAGGACAACTGCGATTCAGGCCAGTTCATCGCCATTCAGAAGGCGGCCGCCGCGGCGCTGGACAACCCGGAGATCCCGCGCCGCACGCGGGAGAAATACCACCGCCGTCTGGTCAAACTGGTCGACGTACTGCGCCGCTGCGGTTTCGATTGTCACCTGCCGGGCGGCTCGTACTTCCTCTATGTGCGCAGCCCACGGGCGGTGGCCGGGGGGCCGCAGTTCCCCACGGCCGAGGCGGCCAGTCAGTACTTGATCACCGAACATTCGATCTGCACCGTGCCCTGGGACGATGCCGGAGCGTACCTGAGGTTTTCTGCCACCTACGAGGCGCCCGACGAGGAGGCCGAGGACGAGCTAATGGCCGAGACCGAGAAGCGGCTGACGCGGATCAAGCTGCTTTTTTGAAACGGCGGAGCGGCGACTCCTCGCCGCCCCTTCGGCCGCTGGGCCGCCGCACGTGGTTGGCCGCACCGCGAACCGTTTCCGACAGGCCCAAACGTCTCGGGGTGGAAAACTCTGGAACCGCTCCTCGCCCGGCGCGGTTGTTCACTGCCAGCGCCAGCGGTCGCGCACCTGCGGATTGACGATCCGGCGACCCGGCGGCCACCGGCCTTGGTACAGATCGACGACATTGCGTGCGGCCATTTCGGACATGGCGGCCAGTGACTCTTCGTCGGTACCGCCCACATGCGGGCAGAGCACCACGTTGTCCATATGGGCCAGCGGGCTGTCCGGCGGAAGCGGCTCGATCTTGAACACATCCAACGCCGCGGCCCGAAGCCGGCCGCCCTCGAGGGCGTCTGCCAGGGCGTCTTCGTCAACCAGTCCCCCGCGGGCCGTGTTGACCAGGATCGCGCCACGCTTCATCTTGGCCAGCGTGCGGCGGTTGATCAGATCGGTCGTCTCGGGCGTGCAGGGCAAGTGGAGGCTCACCACATCGGCTTCGGCCAACAGCTGGTCGAACGGGCAGAGCCGCACGCCATGTCGCTGGGCGAAATCGCGATCGGGGACCGGATCGTGGGCGATGACGCGCATCCCCAATCCCAGCGCCCGGGGCACCATCGCCTTGCCGATGGCACCCAATCCGACCAGCCCCAGTGTTTTGCCGGCCAGGCGGGGCAGGATGCGCCGCTGCCAGCGGCCGCTGGCCGCCTCGCGCTGGCGGGCCGGAT
>DQVB01000753.1 GCA_015661985.1 Planctomycetota bacterium
AGTTCGCGCAGGGCGTCGGCGGCGCGGCCGGCGCGCTGGGCGGCCAGTTCCAGTTGGCGGGCCAGTCCGCCGATCTCTTGACCCAGGGACAAAGGTGTGGCATCGGCAAGATGGGTCCGGCCGATCTTCAACACCTCCTGCCACTGGGCGGCCTTGGCGGTTAACACCTCCGCAGCGCGCTGGAGGGCGGGAACCAGCTGGCGGCGGATGGCCACTGCAGCGGCTACGTGGACCGCCGTGGGGAAGATGTCGTTGGTGCTCTGGCCCAGGTTCACGTGGTCGTTGGGGTGGATCGGTTTGTCGGCGCTGAAGCGGTCGCCCCCGGACAGCTCGATGGCCCGGTTGGCGATCACCTCGTTGGCGTTCATGTTCGTCGAAGTGCCCGAACCGGTCTGGTAGACATCTACCGGGAATTGGTCGTCGAAGCGTCCCTGGGCCACTTCCCAACACGCCTCGACCAGCGCCTCGATCTGTGCCTCGCTCAACGGCCGGCGCGCCGCGGTGGTCAGCCGGCCCAGGTCCCGGTTGGCCTGGGCCGCGGCCCACTTGACCAACCCCAAGGCGTGAATCACTTCGCGAGGAAAGGCTCGGCCGGAAACAGGAAAATTCTCCACCGCCCGCTGAGTCTGGGCACCGAAATACGCCTCGGCCGGCAGGCGCACCTCGCCCATCGAATCCCGTTCCACTCGAAACCGTCCCATGCTCCGGCTCCTTCAGCCCCGCGAGCAGACTGCCGGGGTGTCGTGCCGCGGCCTAGCGCAGATAGTCGGCGATGAAATCCACGGCGTCGCCGACCGTCTGAACCTTCAACGCCGCCTCCTCGTCCATATCGATCCCGAATTCGGCTTCGAAGGCGGCCACCAGTTCGACCGACTGGGTGCTTTCGGCGCCCAGGTCGAAGACGAAATGGCTCTCCGGCTCGACCATCTCTTCGTCGATGTTCAACACACGGCAGACAACTTGGGTCACTCGTTTCTGGATTTCCTCTCTGTCCATGACTACGGGTCCTCGGGGTGTTTGAGTTTCGGTGCGTGATGATGGGGGCACCGGTCATTCGGATTTCGACATTCGTTCGTCACTCTCGTGGCTCGCTCGTTGCGGCCCCAATCGGATCCGCACGTCGGCCACCATATTGCCAGGCGGTTTGGGGTGGGCGATCAAGGGGTTGACGTCCAATTCCGCGATGCGAGGGAAGTCGGCGACCAGTTGGCCGATGCGCACCAGGCCTTCTTCAATCCCCTCGATATCCGAGCGCGGATTGCCGCGTGCCCCTTCCAGAATCCTGAACGCCTTGACCTGGCGTACCATCCGGGCGGCGCGGGTCCGGGCCACCGGCGCCAGGGCGAAGGTCACGTCCTCCAGCAGCGCCACGTAGATCCCTCCCAGGCCGAACATGACGACGGGGCCGAAGGAGGCGTCGCGCTTGGCGCCGAGGATGACCTCGTATCCGGACGGGATCATGGGTCGTACCAGCACGCCAGCCACTTCCGCGTCGGGCCGCTGGCGGGCGATGCTGGCCAACATCTCATCGTAGGCCCGCCGCAGGGCGGCAGGTCCATCCAAATCCAAAGCCACGCCCGCCACATCCCACTTGTGTACGATCTGGCGGCTGACCACGCGCAGCACGACTGGGTAGCCGGTCTGTTCGGCGAAGGCCACGGCCTGGTCGGCCGTGCTGCAGAGCCGGTGGGGCGGCACGGGCAGCCCGTAGGCGGACAGTACATCCAGGGCTTCGTGTTCCAGCAGATATCCAGGGCCAGCCCCACGGAGGATCCTCTCCACCGCCTCTCGATCCACAGACAACGGTTCGACGCGGTCGGGCGGTTGGGCCTGCCAATCGCGGATCCTTTGGACCGCCGCCATGGCCCGACAGGCCCACTCGGGCATCGTGTAGTGCGGGATGTGAGCCTCTTGGAGGAGGCGGACACCGGAGACGACGTCTGTGGCTCCCATGAACGAGCAAGCGATCGGCTTGGACGCCTCCTTCTGGATCTGGCAGATCTGTGCGGCAATGGCTTCGATGTCCGTCATCGACTGGGGCGTGAGGATCACCAGCAGTTGGTCGATGTTCCGGTCGGCCAGCACCGCCCGGACGGCAGCGGCATAGCGATCGGCCCGGGCGTCGCCGATCACATCGACCGGGTTATGGAGGTTGGCCGTCGCCGGCAGCGAGCGCCCCAGCGAGCGGACCGTGGCGGGTTCGAGATGGGGGACAACCAGGCCCTGGCGCACGGCGGCGTCGGTGGCCATCACACCTGGCCCACCGGCATTGGTCACAATCCCCACGCGATCCCCTTGCGGCATGGGCTGGTAGGCGTACATGACGGCCGCGTCGAACAGCTCGTCGATGCTGCCCATTCGGATGATTCCCGCTTCTTTGAAGATGCTGTCGCAGAGGGAGTCCTCGCCGGCCAGCGAACCGGTATGGCTGGCCGCAGCCTCCGCTCCCTGCGGCGTACGGCCTGACTTGATGGCCAAGATGGGTTTGGCGTTTTCGCCCCGCGTGACCCGCTGGGCCACCTCAACCAGCTTCCGCCCCTCGCGCAGCTCTTCCAAGTACAACAGGATAACGTCCGTCTGCGGATCCCGGTGAAGGTACTCGAACAGCTCTGTCTCGGTCACACCCGCCTTGTTCCCGAAACTGATGAACTTGGAAAACCCGATCTCCTTTTCGCGGGCGTAGTCCAACACGGCCGTGCACAGCGCCCCCGATTGGCTCAAGAACGCGATCCGGCCGTTCCGGGGCATGCTCCGGACAAACGCGGCGTTCAGCTGCACGGACGGGTCGGTATTGATCACCCCCAGACAATTGGGCCCGATCAGGGCGATCCCGTAGCGCGCACAGATCTCCCGGATCCGCGCTTCCCGGCGTGCGCCTTCAGAGCCCACTTCGCGAAACCCCGCGGAAATGACGATCGCCGCCTTCACGCCCTTCTGTCCGCATTGCTCCAACGCCCGGTCCACCACGTCGGCCGGAAAGACGATCACCGCCAGATCCACTTCGTCTTCAATATCCACGACGTAGCGGTACGCGCGGACGGCGCAGACGCTCCGTTTGCCGGGCGCCACCGGATAGACCGTGCCCCGGTATCCGCCAAAGAGGATGTTGTGGAAGATATCGTAGGGCACCGTGCCGGGCGTGGTCGTTACCCCCACCACGGCCACACTCTTGGGCGAGAAAACCGCATCCAACGGGCAGGGGCCCGAACTCGCCCTGCCCGTCTCCTGCGGAGTCGTCGTACTCGTGGTCAACGCCATCTTTCTCCTGTCCTTTCTGATTCTCCTTCAGCAGCCTGTTTCACCGTTCGTTCCCATGCGCATCGTACGCCGCCACGGCAAATCACCGTGCGCGACTCTGCGACACACCTTACGACAAATCCGAAATGCCCCAAACCCCAATGACGAAAAGACAGGCCCCGATCCGGCCGTTGC
>DQVB01000321.1 GCA_015661985.1 Planctomycetota bacterium
GAAATCCGAAATCCAAATGTCCGAAATGTACCAGTGCACCGCTGGATGCCGGTACGCAACCGCCGGATAGCAGCGAGCGTTTCTGTCATTGGGGATCGGGACATTTGGATTTCTCGTTAGAGTCCCGCCACGTGCACATCTGCGCGCCGAGCGATCTTCGTCTTGGGTTGTGGACGACAGGCTCGGAAGCCTGTCCCACGTGTTCATGAGTCATCCGGGTCAGGTGTGGCGCCGAATCGCCCAGGGTGATTTGGCCGGACTTGCCGGTCGGGGCCATGATCGACGGGCAGGAATGCCCATCCTGCGTTTCCTTTCTGCAGCGTTGGGGGCCACATTGGCCGCGGCAGCGGAGATCGGCACGTTCCTCTCCCCCAACAGGCTGTTTACACGGCAAGCGTACCGCTTGGCGGTAGGCCATCCGCAAGCCAGCCGGGGCCCTCACGGCCGATGAACCCGTGCGAGGCGACGAGAGCTTACCGAACGCGGGCCGTGAACGGATGCCATCGCGACGTTCACCGCAACTCTGGCCTCCGGGCGATTCAGATTCGCACCCACGAAAGGACCAACGGCAATTCCCCCGAAATGACGGGCACTGTGTATCGCTGGGGCTCATCACCCTTGGTGCGGACGAAACCCGGGACGGCTCGCAGGCATCCTTCCAGCAGTTCCAGCTCCCAGGCCAGCGGTGCGCGGACGGCCACGCCAGGGTTCACTCGCATGGCGGAAGGATAGGCCTCCGGTCCGGCCACCGGCCAGCCGAACTGCTCGGCCGCATCGAGGTCGGCCGGGGCCATGTCGAACTCCTCGTCGAAGGTGACCGAAATGGTCGACATCTGCCGACTGCCTTCCTTGCCGGACAGCTGGCCTTCAAGGAGCCGGCGGACCGTGGACAAATCGTCGTACAGGGCCAGTCCTATCGTCATCCCCGCCTGTCCCATGACAAAGGCATACCACGGCCCGCTCTGGAACTTGCTGCACTCCACTTTGATCGGCGTATCGCCGGGCACGTGCTTCCACGGCGCTTGCCGGTAGAACTCGGCGGCGGCCTCGAAATACCGGCCCACCTGTTCCAGGCTCACCCCGGGTGTTTCCACCAAGGCGGGAACGGTCGGTTCATCGAGCAAATCGTGGAACATGGCTTGGCAGATCCGGTCCACGTGTTCCAGTTGGTTGCTGACAACGCAGTGGACGCCGGCCGCTGTCAAGTATTGTTGCAGCCCGTTGCGGTGGTCTTCCGAACGGACCTCGACCACCCCGGGCCGGCGGGCTTGCCCGGCGGCCGGACAGGCCATCGCTCGGGCCAGATGGAACCAAATCTCGTCCATGTCCGGGACATCCTCGCTGACCTCCGCACACATGATCCAATCGTTCGTGCTATCGGTAATCAACAGGACCCAGGGGCGTGACAGCCCTCCGTCGTCGCGCCGCACCCAAGTGGGCATCAAACGCACGTCCAGCTGCCACTGCTCCAGCTCCTGTTGGGGCAACTCGCGCAGCCGTTCAGCGTCCTCCGGCGTGAGGAGGTCAAACGGCGGGGGCGCCTGGTTCGGCAGCATCTGTACAGCCCGCTCGCACAGCTCGTCCACAAGCTCCATTTCTCTGGCCACTTCGCACCGCACGTCCACGGCGGCCAGCTTCCTTCGCCACGATTGGCACCGATCGGTCCTCCGCACACAGATCTTCCCGGGCCGCCGCGGTGGCCCTGACTTCGGTTTTTCGAAGGCTTCCAAGAGCAGGCGCCACATCTCGGCATCCGGGACGCGACGATCCCCCAAAGACACTCGCAATACCTGACTGTTCGTCACATCGACGACCAGGCTTACCCACGCACGGGACACCCCCTCGCCGACCCGCACCGGCGCCGACAGGCCTACGCAATCGACGTGCCACGCCTCGTCTTCGTACTGGGGCAAACGGCTGATCGCCTCCCGAAGGTCAGTCGGAAACGATCCCCTTTTGGCCTGCCTTGGCACGGGAGCCAGTTTCCGTATCCATGTCACCGCGCCCGGCGTGTTCCGCCATGCTGGCAGAAGCTCGGCCGCAATGAAAATCGCCTCCTCCCGACTCCCCCGTGAACTGTATCGGGGCTTTTCGTCCGGCAGCGGTCGATCGAGCAGATACTCCGACGCGTATTTGTTCAGCTTCAAGGCCCTTTTGGCCAGCCGCCGGGAGTCCGGCGTATCCCCTTCGGCGCGGAAAACCAACAAGGCTTCGCAGTAAGCCCAAAAGGGATCTGACTCGTCCCTGTACTGTTCCCGAAGCGTGCGCAGTTCCTCGTGTCTTTCCAGCTGCAAGAGGCGGGCGGCCAACAGGAAGCGGACCCCTTGGTTGTCCTTCGGGTTCAGATCGAGCATTTCCTGCAGATGCCGGAGCGATTCCTCACGGTGTCCCAGCTCCCACAGGCAGTGGGCCAAACCGAGGCGCGCCCGCATGTAGGGCCGCGTCTGGATCACCAGCCAGAATTTGCCGCGCAGCTCCTTGAACGCCTCCTTTCCGATGGCCCGCTCACCGGCCTCGACGCCTTTCCGGTACCACTCCATCGCCTCTTCCACGTTCCGGGTGGCCTCGGCCAGAATCACACAAGCGTCCGCGCAGTCTGGGCAAACGCTCAGGGCCTGGCCGGCCAGTTGGACGCGGCTCCGCGCGTCGGGCTCCCCGAAGGCCTGGTAGGCTAGTTGTTGGGCTCGGTCCAAGGGCGTTTCCGGGACACCCCCTTCTGCTTCGCGTACCTGCTGCCACAATGCGACCTCCACCGCTCGCCGGTCTGGGAGCATATCCGGGTCGAAGACCTTTCCCCCAAGCTTGGCTGTCCGTCCCGGAGGATCGGGGCGCTCTTGCCGCTTCCGTTTCTTGGCACTCATTGCTTTGTCCCCTCTCGATGGCAAGACTGGATTCTCCCTGATCCCTGCGGACCAGGCAAGTAGGGGGGAGGACCCACGTCGATGGCCTCTCACACGCCCCCAGCGCGCCGAACCCAAGGGATGCAGCGGAGAAACCATCGCCCGGTTCGCTCCGCTCCGGTGGCCACAGCGCCGTCAGGCCCGGTCTCAACCGGCGCCGCCCTCGCGCTCCAACAGGCGCAACAGGCCCAGATACCCGTCGCTGGCCAACCGCCGTGCGGCCGATTCGACATAGTCCTCCCGGGGCTCGATGCCCAGCCCCAAAACCACGCGGTTCATGAAGTTGAACAGCGCCGTCAAACTAACCAAGTGATGGAGGGCCGCCGAGTCGCAGCCGCTTGCCAGGACCCGGGCGGGGGCGTCCGGCACGATGCCGGCTGGGGCCAGCGTCAGCTGCCGGGCGTAGCGCAGCGCCGCCTTGAGCCGCTCGGAGACGGGGGCCCGATCCACGTCCTCCAACAGCTGGTCCACCAGCCCTTTGGGCACACCCAGCCGTTCAGCCACCGCGGCATGGATCTGCCGACAGTATTCGCAACGGTTCAAGCCGGATACGTAAGCGGCAATCAGTTCGCTTTCCGCAGCGGAAAAGGCCGTAGACTGCCGCAACAGGCGCTCATGATACTCGATCACGGGCCGCCATAGCTGGGGAAACGCTTGAAAAACATCCAATAGTGCGGCGTCCCCAGCCAGGGATTCCAAGTAGGTCATCATGGCAAGCCAAAAGGGTAATTCGGCAGCTGGCGCGACCAATCGCGGGCCGCCGAGGACCACGCCTGCGGTGCATTGTCTCCCGTGTCCGCCTGTCCGACAACCCGAACCACCATGCCCGGCCGGTAGCCATCGGGCCCCCCGCGCTGGTAAACTGGCCGCTGGCCACGGGTTGGCAGGGATGGCCGGGTTCGTTTTGTTCCCAAGGCCTGCCCCGCGGCGGGTCACTGCACCTCCGTTTCGGTGCGCCGCCAGCCCGAAATCGCTGCCCTGCGCAGAGCTGTCATCTTCGACTCTCGGCTGGATGAAAAGGAGCTTTGTGATGCATGACCACCCCCTCTTCCGCCGCGACTTCCTGGGCCACACAGGCTTGGCTGCCCTGGCGGCAGCCGGTTTGACCAAGCGCACCGTTTCCGCCGCCCCGGCAAGTGAGAAGACGTGGAAGCCGACTTCCGACCGGCGGATCCGGTTCGGCATAGTCGGCTACGGCACCTGCCGGTTCGGGGCCGCCTTCGGGTTCCAGGACCACCCCAACGTGGAGGTGGTGGCCGTGAGTGACCTGATTCCCGAGCGGTGCGAGGGACTCATGAAAGCCTGCCGCTGCGGGAAGTCCTACCCGTCGCTCGAACGCCTGGTCAAGGATCCCGCCATCGAAGCCGTGTTCGTGGCCACGGATGCCCCCAGTCATGCCCGACACTGCATGGAAGTACTCAAGCACGACAAGCACGTCATGTGCGCCGTGCCGGCCACCTATGGTTCGATCGAAGAGGGCGAACAGTTGCTGGAGACGGTGCGGCGAACGGGGCTCAAGTACATGATGGCCGAAACCAGCTGCTTCCGCGCGGACTGCTACGCCATGCGGAAGATCTACCAAGCGGGCGGTTTCGGAAGGGTCATCTACTCCGAAGGGGAATACTACCATTATGCGTCCCGCCCCATTCCGTCCTTCAAGAACTGGCGTGTCGGCTCGGTGCCCCTTTGGTACCCGACCCATTCCACCGCCTACTACGTGGGCGTGACGGGCAAGCGTTTCACTGCGGTTTCGTGTGTCGGCTTCAATGCGGGGTTCCCCGAATACAAGCCCGGGGCCAACCGCTACAACAACCCGTTCACCGACGAAGTGGCCCTGTTCCAGACCAGCGAAGGTGGCTCCTCGCGGATGCTCATGTGTAAGGGGATCTACGGCCGGGTGGTGGAAACGGGGCGCGTCTTCGGCCAGCGGGGTTGGATGGAGGGCATGCAGTACCACGGCCAGCTCGATCCGCTGCCCGATCTCAGCCGGCCGCCTCTGCCGCCCGGCGTGCCGCCGGGTGGGCACGGCGGCTCCCACGGACAGCTGGCCCACGAATTCGTCACCTCCATCTTGGAAGACCGCCGCCCGATGATCGACATCTACGAAGCGCTGGCCATGACCATCCCAGGGATCGTGGCCCACCAATCGGCCCTCAAAGATGGCGAAACGTTGGAGATCCCCCAATACGATCCGCCGGAATAGCAGACCGGCCCGCACCGTAGGCTCGCCCTCGCACGTGGCCCTGCAGCGGGCTCCCCGGGTGCGGGGGGCGCAGTTTTCTGCGCAGCGTTACAATGCCCGGAGCATCTCCAGGGCCTTTGCCTCGAACAGCCCGTGCCACTGGGGAGTCAAGAGACAGTCGCTGTCCTCCTGGGACCGCCCCATGTTTCGCGGTTGCTCGGCTGTGGGCGCGTAATGGATGTAGCCGTTCGTGTAGCCGGCGACGAAGGTCAGTTCGTGGGGCGACGCTCGCTTGATGTCCAAGCCGATCTGCACGGTCGACTCCCCGGGGAAAGTGAGCAAGACGAGATCACCGACGCGGAGCCTCACCAGTTCGACATCGATCGCCTTCGTTCCTGCCGCTGCAGCTTCGGCTTGGTGCTTCCGCAGCAGCCGGAGGTTGGTGTTGATCCGGGTCAATTGCTCCATCGTATGGATGTTGCGTATGTATTGTTCGATGTTCCGCCGGTCCTCTGCGTCCAGTCGCCGCAGGTTTTCCCGGCCCAATTGCTTCTCGTACAGGTACCGGCGCGAGTAGTACGAAGGGAACTCGGGCCACAGCCGGTATTTGACCACCAGCGGGAGGAAGGTTTTGAGATTCAGCGTGGTCCCGCGCAGCGACTCGACCAGCTGCGTCCGCTGCTCTTCCGGCTCGGCGATACGCTTCGCGTCGTCTGCGCGGGGCAAGGCCAGGGTTTCGTTGAGCACCCGCAACCGATCGTCCTCTTTGCACACGATCGTTCTCGCCGTCCGGAGTGTAGCGAGGCCCGGCAGCTGGCCCAGGGGTCGGCATTACGGGGATAATCGACCGCCTTGTAGAAGACGGGGTTCACATCCCCGGCGCATCCCTGGACAACCAAAGCCATGGTGCCGTCGCTCGTGTTCTCTTCGATCGCCTGGGAGCCAAAGCCGACGATGTCCGCGGTGTTGCCGCCGCTGGGAACGCCCTGGATGGGATGACATGCAAAGTTGTACACCACGGCCGGTGTGGGGCCATCGAGCCGGTCCAATCGCAGGACACCCATTTCCGGGTCGACGGGGCCCGCGCCTACAACTTCTTCGTCGGGCGGCATGGAATAGGCGTGGCGGCCGTCGGCCTCTGTGCCATCCTTCAGCCTGAATCGCCCTCCTCGTGCGCCCATACGAAGGGGTTCTGGCAGAGCTGAAGGCCTGTCCGCTTGCCCCTCGGCGCCTGGTGAACTAAACTCGAACGCGATCACTGCCGGAAGGTTTCATCAGGCGCTTTCGGCGTATCAAGGATGCAGGACTTCAACGCGTGTCTTCCAGTTGGGAGGAGGGTGCTATGATCCGATTGCGATCTTTGCTGGTCGTTGCACTCGTCTTTGCCATCATTTCGCTGGCCTCGGGCGCGGAGCTCAGGCGGGTGTTGCTGGTGGGCCAGTCGCGCGACCACCCGCCGGGATCGCACGAGTACATGGCCGGTTTGCGGGTGTTGGCCAAGTGCCTGCGGGCAGTGCCTGGTCTGGAAGTAACGCTGACCAAGGCAGACGAACCGTGGCCGGAAGGGCCGGCGATGATCGACCGGGCCGACGGTGTGGTGTTGTACTTGGGTCAGGGGGCCCGGTGGATCCAGAAGGACCCTGCCCGTCTGGCCGCCTTCAAGAGGCTGGCTGACCGCCGCGGGGGCATCGTGGCGTTGCATTGGGCCATCGGCACCAAAGATGCCCGTTTCATTGAAGCGCACCAGAAGCTGATTGGAGGAATCCACGGCGGGCCGGATCGGAAGTTCATCATCACAGAATCCCGTCTGGAAGTGGTCGATGAGCGGCATCCCATCACTCGCGGGGTCGAGGATCTGCTCTTGCGTGACGAGTTCTACTACCGGCTGAAGTTCGCCCGCGACGGGACCATTCAGCCGCTCGTGCGCGTGTCCATCGAAGGGCGGCCGGAGACCGTGGCCTGGGCGTACCTGCGGCCCGATGGCGGGCGATCCTTCGGCTTCAGCGCCATGCATTTCCATGCCCATTGGGGCCTGGTCAGTTGCCGGCGACTGATCACCCAGGGCGTGTTGTGGACCTTGGGGGTACCCATCCCGGAAAAAGGAGTGGCGGTGGAGATCACGGAGCCGGGTTTGGAGCTTCACTAGTTTCAAATGGTTTGGGACGCGTCATCCTCGCGTCGCTTTGGTGGGAAAGGCACAGCGGCTTTGGGGCGCTGAGTCGCCTTTGGAGAATGGATCGATGATCGATGTTGAACGCTGGTTCGTTGTCGTACGCTGGTCACTTTTTCTTGGTCTCATGGCGTGCTGTGGGCCGCTGGCCGGGCAACAGGCCCCTTGGCGGCGCCCATACACCGGAGGAGAAGCAACCGGTGACGGCGTGATCGCCCTGTGGCATTTTGACGCCCGGGCCGAGGCTGAAGACAGCTCGGGCAACGGCCACAAACTGGCACTGAGGGGCCAGACCCGGTTCGCGCCCCACGGGCGCTTCGGTGGCTGTTTGGAATCGTTCCCTGCAGGGCCGGAAAGCGATCGCCCGCAAGGGGCCTTGGTGCGGAACCATCCGGATCTTTCTCCGCCGGGCGCGTTCACGCTGGAGATGTGGCTCAAGGCCAAGCCGGAGATGGACCAATATTCGGAGGCATTCCTGCTGGACAAGAAGTACTATCACTATCCCAAAGACCTGCCCCAGGCGAACTGGGACTATTGTCTGTTCATGCGGCGTGCCGGGCTGAACCGGTGGCGGTTGATTGCCTTCCTGGGTTTTGGTCGCGACTCGGCAGCCTTCTCGTCGCGTGTGGTGACGATTGAGCTGGGGCGGTGGTACCACGTGGCCTTCGTCTACGACGGGGCCGGTACCGGACGGCTGTTTCTGGATGGCCAATGTGTGGGGCGGACGAAGCACGAGGGCCGCGGGGCGGTGGCGCCGGGAAGGTATGGCCTGGTGATCGGCTGTCGTTACGGGAGCACGCACGTCGGTTTTCCGGGCTATATCGACGAGGTGCGCATTTCGCGCGGCGTGGCACCTTGGTTTGCCGGGGCGCTCGCGCTGGAGGCCGCGGGAAAGCGGCTCGCCTTCCGTCGCATGGAGAAAGACGCCCGGCTGGCGGTCGACCTGATCAATGACACGGACCAGTCATTCCAAGGGGCCAGGGTCCGCATGGCGCTGGCCGGCCAGACGGAGGAGGTCGAGGTGGGGGAAGTGGCCCCGCACCAGGTGCGGACGGTCGATATCCCCCTGGATACGACCCTGCGGCCGGGCCGCTATCCGGTGCAGCTCAGTGCGATGGCCTCCGGTGGAGGAAAAACCCTTGACGCGTCGCTCCAGGTGAGCATCACCATCGTGCCGCGGCCGCTTCCCGACCGGATGCCGGTGGTCATGTGGGGCAGCGGCGAGTTGGAAACGGTCAAGCAGATCGGTTTTACCCACCAGCTGGTTTCGATGGTCGATTACGGCCGCGTGTGGTCGGCCTCCTCTCCCGTGGCCGCCGTTTCTGAGGATCGCCAAAGCGAGTTGGCGGAACTGCTAGACCAGTATCTGACCGAGGGGATGGGCGCCGTGGCCAATGTCTACCCGGGGCGGTGGATCATGGGACGGGAAGAACTGAAAGAGAAGTTCCGTCGCGTGGACCGGAGGGGAAAACCGTATTCACGCGAGGACGTCTGCGCGCGCTTTCCCGGGGTGCAGGCTTTCGCCTACAACGTGGGCGCGTCGGTGGCGCAGACGTTCGGCCGTTTTCCAGCCTTCCAAGCGGCGTTGATCCATACCGAAGTCCGTGACGCGACAAACCTCTGCTTCCACGACCACGACCGGCAAGCTTTCCGGCGCGAGGCCGGGTTTGACATCCCCCGCGAGGTGGTCGGCAAGTGGGGCGTGGACTATACCAAGCTGGAAAGTTTTCCCGAAAACCGCATCATCCCGGACGACCACCCCATCCTCACCTTCTACCGCTGGTTCTGGAAAGAGGGCGACGGCTGGAACCGGTTGCACACCGAGGTGCACCGCGGGTTGAAGTCCACCGGCCGCGACGACCTGTGGACCTTCTTCGACCCGGCCGTGCGGGTGCCCAGCGTCTGGGGCAGCGGCGGCGGTGTGGACGTGATCTCCCAATGGACCTATTCGTACCCCGATCCGATTAAGATCGGCCAGGCGACGGATGAACTGTTTGCCATGGCGCAGGGCGCGCCCCACCGTCAGAAGGTGATGAAGATGACGCAGATCATCTGGTACCGCAGCCAAACGGCCCCCGAGCTGCCGGGGGACGAATCGGCCCGGGCCGAATGGGAGCGGCGTGTCCCCGATGCGCGGTTCATCACCATCGCCCCCGACCACCTCCGCGAAGCCTTCTGGTCAAAGATCTCACGCCCCGTGGCCGGCATCATGTATCACGGTTGGGGATCGCTGGTCGAGGCCCCCCACGGGAGCTATCGGTTCACCCACCCAGGCACTCGCGAAGTACTGGCCGAACTGGTGCGCACCGTGGCCCGACCGCTGGGTCCGACGCTGGTTCAAGTGCCCGACCGGCCGAGCGACGTGGGGCTCCTGGAGAGCTTTGCCGCCCAGATGTTCGCCGGCCGGGGCACCTACGGCTGGAGCCACCGCTGGGAGGCTGACATGCATCTGATCCTGCAATGGGCCCATCTCCAGCCGCGTATCCTCTACGACGAAACGGTCCTCCGCGACGGCCTGGACGGGCTCCGCGTGCTGGTCCTGCCCCACTGCGACGTGCTGACCGAAAAGGTCGCCGCGGCCATCGAACGGTTCCAACGGCGGGGAGGGATTGTGGTAGCGGATGAATATCTGGCGCCCGCTCTCCGGGCGGATATCGTCGTTCCGAGCTACCGTCGCACGGGACAAGCCGACCGGGATAAGGAAGCACTGCTGGCCAAAGCGGCCGCCCTCCGCAAACGACTCGATCCGCTTTACCAGCGCTACGGCGACTCCTCCCATCCGGACATCATCCCTCGCTTCCGCCGATACGGCACGACGGACTACCTGTTCCTGGTGAACGACAAACGTACCTTCGGCCGCTACGTCGGGCATCACGGCAAGGTGATGGAAAAAGGACTGCCCCAGAGCGCCACCATCGAAATCCGCCGCCCGACCGGACATGTCTACGACCTGGTCCGGCACCAGCCGGTCAAGACCGCTAACGAAGCGGGCCGGCTGCGATTGCCCATCCACCTCGGTCCGGGCGGCGGCACCGTGCTGATGATCAGCGAAAAACGTGTGTCCCGAATCCGGATCGAAGCCCCCGACGAGGCACAACCGGGCGACTCTATCACCATCCGCGTGGCCGTCACGGATGAAACCCAACAGCCACTCGATGCGGTGATCCCCGTGCAGCTGGAGATCCTCGACCCGGAGCAAAAACCGGCCGAGTTCACGGGCCACTACGGCGCCCGAGACGGCCGGCTGGAAGTGACCCTGGATCTTGCCGGCAACGATACGCCCGGTCCGTGGACGATCCGCGCCACGGAACTGGCGTCGGGAAAAACCGGCCAGCGCCAGTTCACGGTCATACGGCGCGATCGATAGCCGATACCCTTGCGCGGAGAAGCACTCCGGGCATGGGATCCGTGGGCTGGCCGGAACGGAATGGGCACTACCGGCCGAGGCATGAACCAGCGCGGATCTGCCTCACACCTGGATCACCCGGAGGTAATGGAGGAAGTTGAGCAACCACGGGTGGGTCCAGGGATTCCACGTGGGATAGCTGGCTGACAGCACCGAGGCGACCAGCAGCAAAAGTGCCAGGCCTCGCCAGACCTTCCAGCGGGACAGGCCGTCGGTGGCCGGCAACATCGTCACCAACCACAGGGGGGCGAACCAGAACATCCACCGGAACCCGCAGCTCATGCCGCTGTAGTTGCGGTCCACGCGTCCCATACCCAGACGGTCGCCGATCAGGTAGAAGGCCAAGCAGACGGCGGTGGCCACCAGCACGACCAGCGCCAGCCACCGTTGGCCTCGTTCACGCGGCGCAAAGATCCAGAAGAGTATCCCCAGCATGCTCAGCAGCCAAACCGGCGTGAGGGAAAAGATCCCGTGGTGGCCCACCAACACGTGGAAGGCGTACTTGCCCACGTCTGACTCGCCCCTGTCCAGCCCTTGGGGATTGTCCCAGTAGCTTTTCAGGACACGGCCGTTGATCTCGTAGGTGTAGCTGTACCAATTATCCTCCGGATCCGTCTGGCTGCGGTGCATGTACGGCGGACGCAGGCTGTGGTGGGCGATCCAGTTAGTGCCAAAGAAGCCCGCGGCCACCAGCGCCACACCGGGAAGAAAACCAACCAGTGTCCGCACCGGGGCCTGGAAGAACATGACCAGCCCCAGCAAGGCCAACAAGATCAAAGCCGGCAGCTCGCAGGCAGCGGCCAAGGCGGCAAACAGACCGGCCAGGAAGAAATAGCCCACACCCCGCCGGCCGTCGAACCAGATGCGAACCACCGCATACAGGGCGATCAGCGCACAGACGGCCGCCGGGACGTGGTTATTGAGCACCACGGCAAAAGTGCTGAGGAAGGTCCCAAAGCTGGCCGCCCCCATCACAAAGACCCGCCCCCAGACGCTGATGCCGAAGCGCTCTACCAGGCGGGCCAACAGCACCAGGTAGATCCACAGGGGGATCAAGTTGAAGGTGATAAGGATGGTGCGGCCCACCGAATAGGGATGGGTACCCAGCGTCAGGGGCTTGCCCCAAACCAGTCCGGTGACGCGATAGATCAACCAGTACTCGCCGGCCACCAGTGTAGCCAGCAGCGGGGGCTTGCTGGAATACAGATGCCCGTCGTGTTTGACCATGTCGATCGTGTCCCAGTTCCGCTGGACGATCACCTTGTCGATGGCGTAGGGGGCACCCGGCACTCGCATCTCCGGCTCGACCAGGGCACGCACCGTGGCCCATCGGCTGCGGTCATTGGCGCTCAGGAAAGGCCGCTGCAACCAAGCTCGCTGATAGAGGACGTCTTCGCGGCGTTCAAGCTCGGCCTCCAGTGCCTTGCCGCTCAAGCCCTGCCGCTCCAGCGCCTGCCGCTGCCGTGCCAGTTCGGCGGGGATCTGAGCCAATCGCTGGCGCGTGAGGGCCTGCCGATCCACACTGTCGACAGCCAGGATCCGGCCCAGTATCATCCCTAGGCTGGCGGCAATGAGCACCGCGTACACGCTGCGGCGCAAC
>DQVB01000115.1 GCA_015661985.1 Planctomycetota bacterium
CAGGCAACCGGCCCGGCGGGGCCTCGGCGGCCGAAACCCTCCAGGCGCTGGCGGAGCTCAAACTGCTCAAGTTCATGCAAGAAGACCTGAACGAGCGGACCCGCCAACTGGAGGAGGCCTTCGGCGGACGAGAAAATCTCGATCGAAACGCCCGTCGGCAATACGAGCAGCTGGGCCACGAACAAGGCCGTTTGGCCGACCTGCTGCTCCGATTGCTGCCGCCCGAACCAGGCCCCGAGTCCCTCTTGGAAGATCTGCCAATCCCCGAAAACGAATCCCCCTGACGGTGGCAGGCTTCCAGCCTGCCACCGACAACCCCGAAAACCCGCGCAGGGCGCGCACGTGTGTGGAGCAAGATTCCAGCGAGGCTGCGCCTCAGACCAACTGCCGCATGTGCGGCAGTGTACAACAACCTGGAGAAAACTTGGCTCAAATGCAACAACTTTGCCCCTGTAAGTAACCCAACAAAGCCATGATCCGATCGATCCATCCTTTCGGCGAATTCACACGCCGGGCCATTCCCCGTTGTGCACGGTGGCTGCTCGTCGGGCTGGTCGCCGCGGCCGTCCTCCGCCCGGCTCCCCCAGCCGGCGCGGCTGAACGAGAGAAGGCCGGCGCGCTGGATCAGCAACTGCTGGATCGGCTGTTGCGCGATCCGATCGACAAGGAGATCCAGCAGGATCTGCCCGGATCGGAATGGAAACCCTCTGAAGGGACCGCCCCGCAGGAGCGGCCTCCGGAGGGGGATCCGTCGCTGGAGGAAACGCTCCGTCGCCAGCTCGGCGCGGCCGCCGTTCCCGAAACGGCCAACCCGCTGCTGGAGATCGCCCGCGCCATGCGGCACGTGCAAGACCGGTTGACCCAGGCCGACTCCAGCCGGGCCACCCAGGCCGAGCAAAGGCGGATCGTCGACCGCTTGGAGGAATTGATCCGCCAAGCGCGGAGCCGATGCCGGGGGCGTGGGTCTGAAGCCAGCCAGCAGCAACAAGTCGCTTCCCGGCGGGCCATCCGACAGCCCCAAAGGCAACAGCAAGGCAAGCGAAAGCCGGGCAAGCCACGTTCTCAGCCGGTGACCAACCCGAATGCCGCCGCCGGACGATCCGAGCCGCAGCGGCCCAGCCCGGAGCAGCTACGAGGCATGCTGGAAGGGTTGTGGGGCCAACTGCCCCCGGCCGAGCGGGAACAGATGTTGGAGCTGCCCGTCGAAGAACTCTTCCTGCCCAAGTACGACATCTGGATCGAACAGTACTTCAAACGGCTGGCCGAACAACAGCCGCCCCCGGCCCGCTCGCCTCAACCCCATTGAGAGGCTGCGCCCCCCTCGGAGGCGCCCGGCCGGTCGGACGAGTCGGGACACCTCAGCCGGCGCCGTCTTGATTCCTGGGGCAGAACTCGCGAGACTCCTGACGTCCAACTCCCACGGATTCGACTACGGCAATCTCCCCTTGCGTTCAGCAGATCAACAGACGCCCGCCATGCGATTGAAACTCATTGCCTGCGAAATCTTCTATCGCGAATGTTGTGCCGTGGTGGCCGGGTCCGTCAACCAGGTGGACGTCGAGTTTCTGCCCAAGGGGCTTCACGATTTGGGCCATGAAGGGATGCGTGCCCGATTGGCCGAGGCCCTGGAAGCCGTTGACACGGACCGCTATGACGCTGTGCTCTTGGCCTACGGCCTGTGCAACAACGGCCTGGTCGACTTGAGCGCTCGATCGATCCCGTTGGTCGTGCCCAGGGCCCATGACTGTATCACCCTGTTCCTGGGCAGCAAGGAGCGCTATCTGGCCTATTTCCAGCAGCATCCAGGGACGTACTTCAAGACGAGCGGTTGGATTGAGCGCGGCAAGGATTTGGAGCAGTTCGGCCCGGCATCCATTCCACAGCAAACGGGCTTGGCGTGGTCGTACGAGGAGCTCGTGCGGCGATACGGTGAAGACAACGCCCGGTATCTCTACGAGGAACTGTGCAATACGCTCCGCAACTATTCACGAATCGCCTACATCGAGATGGGGATCGAGCCGGACGGCCGGTTCGAGCAGGAAGCCAGGCGGCTGGCCGACGAGCGGGGCTGGACGTTCGAGAAGATCCGCGGCGATATGACGCTGCTCAGGCTGCTGGTCGACGGGCCGTGGGACCCGGAGCGGTTCCTGGTGGTGCGGCCGGGCCAGCGGATCCAGCCCAGTTTCGACGAGCGGGTGATCAAGGCCGCCTCAGTCTGCTGCGGCACCCGTGGGTGACGCTGGTCGGCGGGCGCCCGAGCCGATACAATCTTGCCGCGTCGACCCCGGCGTTGCAAACCGGCGGCGCAGGATGGGCATTGCTGTCCGTCAGAAGCGGGAGAAAACTGGCAAGAACCTGGGGATCGTCGATGTCACAAAATGTGACTTTTGCCGCACCAGCCGGAGTCGCCGGCCGAGCCCATGATTGACCGGCACGAATGCCCATCCTGCGTTTCCTTTCTGCGACGTTGGGGTTGAGGTACATTGGCCAACACGTAGCGGGGGAACCGGCCATGAACGGATATGAACGGATCCACGCGATGATGACCGGCGATGCGGTGGACTGTCTGCCCTTGATGCCGATCACCATGATGTTCGCCGCCGACGTCGCCGGTGTCCGGTACGGACAGTACGCTGCGGATCATCGGGTTTTGG
Organism: Planctomycetota bacterium; assembly: GCA_015661985.1. Lineage (GTDB taxonomy): Bacteria > Planctomycetota > Planctomycetia > Pirellulales > Thermoguttaceae > SZUA-1497. Next base: position 2,655 of record DQVB01000115.1, read on the forward strand.
TCGAGGCTCAGCTGCGCACCGCGGAGAGGTTCGGCTTCGATTACGTCTCCTGCATCTCCGATCCGACACGTGAAGCGGCCGACTGCGGGGCAGCGATCCAATACTTCGACGACCAGCCGCCGGCGATCGATGAAGTCCATGCGCTGCTGGAGGACAAATCCGCTTTGACGCGGCTCAAGGTGCCCAACCCGCTGGGCGGCGGCCGCATGCACGACCGGGTCAAGGCTGCGGCCCTGTTCCGCCAACGGGTTGGCGGCCGGCTGTTGATCGAAGGATGGATCGAAGGGCCTTGCGCCGAGGCCGCCGATCTGCGCGGCATCAACCGGCTGATGCTCGACTTCTACGACGATCCCTCGTTCGTCCGAGATCTGTTCGACTTTATCCTGGAAATGGAATTGGCCTTCGCCCGTGCACAGATCGAAGCCGGCGTAGACCTCATCGGTATCGGCGACGCCGCCGCCTCATTGGCCGGGCCGCGATTCTACGAAGAGTTCATCTGGCCCTACGAAAAAAAGATGGTCGACGCCATCCACGAGATGGGCGCCCGCGTGCGGCTCCATATCTGCGGCAACATCAACCCCATCTTGAACCCCATCGGCCGGCTGGGTTGCGATATTGTGGACCTGGATTTCATGGTCCCCGTGGCCGACGCCCGCAGGGCCATGGGGCCGGACCAGGTGCTGTTGGGCAACATCGATCCGGTGCGCGTGCTGCGTAACGGCACGCCCGAGTCGGTGTCCGCAGCCGTCAGCCGTTGCCATGACGAAGCCGGGTCGAAATACATCGTCGGACCCGGTTGCGAAGTGCCCCGCCAAACACCTCACGCCAATCTGGAAGCCCTGACCCGCTACGCCCGCTCCCACCAGCCGTAGATCGACAGCGCAGAACCGTTTCCAAGGCCGGGAAGTGTTCCTCTGGTGCCAGGGATCGGCCTGGGCACATCCCTCAGCCGACTTCGAACGAGGAGCACGCTGCGGGGCCTGTGCTGATGACTCGGGGGTTATTCGATTTCCACCAGCGGATCCACCTGTCCATCGCGGTTGAACCGGGCGACCAACAGCTGGGTGATCAGGTTGTGTCCCAGGACCGTCCGGTTGCCCCCCCTATCCAAAGCGCGATAGATGAGCCACTGCTCTTTGCCGACCATCACCCGATAGCCCACGGCAACGTCCGCCGGCACGATGCGACGGTTCTGGGCCACGGTGAGTTGCCGCCAGGTGAGAGGGCTGTGCATCCGTCGAGTGTCCAGATCGACAAACAGGGGGACAAACAAGGCGCGGCCCACCGCCCATTGGCGCAGCTCCAGTGCGCCGTCGTTTTGCCGCAGCGCACCGGCCGAGGCGGCGTCCCGCCATTCACGCAGGCCCAGGGGCATGGTCAATGCCCATCTCCGCTGGCCCACCAAAGACCCTTCCCAGCTGTCGGCCGAAGGGGCAAAGCGAATGCCCGGCGCCAGGCCCAGGCACTGACGGCACTCCCATCGCCCCGGACGACGGTCCATCACCGCCTCGGCCAACAGGAGAAACCGATCCTTGCGGGCCAGGACCAGGTGACGCTGCACCCGCACGCCGCCGGTGAAGGTGGCTTCCAGTTCCAGGTAGTCCACATCGTCGTCGGAGACCCAGCAGACCTCTTCCCACGGCGTTTCCGGCTCCAGCCGGCTTCCGTTCCGGTTGACGTGCAGGTGCCAGGGGCCGGAGAGGATCACGCGCCCGGCGGATTCCAGCTCGACGCGGATTACCGCCTCGTGCCACAGCACCGCCAGCCGCGGATCGGTGGCCACCCAGCCAGCCCGGAGGACGCTCATTCCCGCCCATTCGGAGTGGATGGCCGAGTTGGGCAGCCCGCTGTCGCTGAGGCTCGCCCTCCGCATGCCACGGCGACCAGGCAGCGTGAGCCGGGCGATGCGGCGATCAGCCGACGTGCCCCCCAGCTGAAGGGCCGCGTCAAACAGATCCTCGCACGCCGCCCCTTGGCCCCGCCCCGGGCGGGCCGAGCGCCCCCCGACTCCGTCGCAGCAGAAGGCTTGGGTGCCGTCGGCCCGGGTTAGCCGGATGGCGTTGCGGAGGAGCCATTTGTACTGAATCTGGGCGTCACGGCTCCAACACGCCCTGCCCATCTCGTTGGCCAGGGCCAAACAGCGAGTCCAGCAGGCCAGCAGGGGCCGGGTCAGGTGGAAGAATCGTCCCGCCAATACCCCCTCGCCATCACACAGCCGGACCAGGCCGTCGGATAGCGAGCGACGTGCCGGTCGCGCCAGCGTTCGACACGTCGTGATCTCTGGGAAAAGGTAAGCCAGTGTCAGCCGCAATTCGCCGGCCACGAGCTGATGGACCCACGGCTGGGTGTCCACATCCAGTTGGTCGGCATCGGCAGCCACGCCGAGCCACTGATCGAGCATCTGACGCCAAAGCGATTCGGATACCGCCCCGGCCAGCTGGGGAAGGGAATGGCACCAGGCCAAAGCCTCCAGGGCCGAAGCCGGCTGCAAGGTCCAGTGGGCGCAACGGCGCCTCCACAGACGGGCGGCGGTCGACCTGCCCCGGTCGTTGGGACGCCCCGGGTTGACCAGGGCCCCGATCTGCTGGATCCGTCTTGAAGCCCTGGCGACCTCCACGTCCGCAAGGGCTGCCCACAACAGGCAACCGGGGAACGCCGGCAGGACGGCGGCCGAGGGCCGCGGCCAGCGGCGCCCCTGCAGATGCCTGACCCACGCCTCCCAACCCTGGCCGTGGTCACCCAGCTGGTACGAGCGCCGCACCGCGGCCGGGGCCGAGCGGTGCCAGAGCTCCGCCCAGGGACTCTCTTGTGCCGCCGGCTGGCGGTGAGGTGGCTTCCCGGGAGGATGAATCTTCATTCGGCCCATGATCCTGCGCGGCTCAGTCCACGAAAGCTCACTTTCTTCCAGATTGTAGGCGCACCGCCCAGGCGATATGCTTAAGCGTAGGACCACACACCGCAGCCGTCCCGGGCAAAGGGCTGCACCCGACGGGCCGCAGTATATCCCACGCCCCGCGGAGGGGCGAGGGGCCGTGCTGCCGGGAAGGTTTGGCGCGTCGATGGCGCCGGTGTTTCAAACCCAGGTGGGTTTTCATGAGACCTTTACTCCTTGCCGCCACGGTCTGTTCGGCTGTCGTGGTTGCCCTGTGCGCTGCCAGCGGATGCCGCCCAAGGGACCACACGCCCCGGGAGCAATCGGGGGGGCAGTCAGTCGAGGTCGAGCGGCCCGACGTGGAAACCCCACGGGCTGAAGAGAAAACAGGGGCCCCCGAACCTCCGGGTGAGGGATCGACCGAACCGGCAGCCGGCGGAACGGAGCGGAGCGATTTCGTGATCGAGGGGCCTCCGCCGATGGCCCCGCACGCTCAAGAGACCAGCCCACCGGCCGAGCAGGAGCTGTCGCCCGAGGCGGCTGCCCCGCCAAAACCTGAACCGCTCCGCCCGCTGGTTGACGACCGCGACAGCCTGGAAAAACTCCACCCCGAATATCCAATCTGGTTCGACAAGGGGACGAGAAGCGTGGTGCTGATGGGCACGGTCTGCCAGCGGCAAGTGCCCTTGGAGCTGTTCGCTTGCCTGAAAGGGACCAAAGAGCACGAATCGGTCGTCAGCGTGGACACAAAGGCCTACATCGTGCATGCCGGCCTGCTGGTGGCCGGCGCCGAGCCGGGCAACCCGGTCCAGTTCTATCCCGAATACCTCCCGGCCCGAGGCACCGAGATCGAAGTGATGGTACGGTGGAAGGATGCCGACGGGAAGGTGCGCCAGGCGAGGGCCCAACAGTGGGTACGCAGCATGGAGACAGGCAAAGCCATGGAGCACCCCTGGGTCTTCGCTGGCAGTTTTTTCTTCGAGGACAAGCAGACGCACCAGCGCTACTACCAGGCCGATATCGACGGGGATTTGATCTGCGTGGCCAATTTCCCGGGCGCCGTGTTGGATGTGCCTGTCCCCAGCAGCGATTCGAACAGTGCTCTGCTGTTCGAAGCCTTCACAGAGCACATTCCGCCGTTGGGAACGCCCGTGACGTTGGTCCTCCAACCCAAGCTGCCGCCGGAAAAGCCTGGCCCGGATGAGGCGGCGCCCGCCGAACCCGATCGGCCGGCGGACAAGCCCGCTGGTTCGCCACCGCAGTAATCGCAGCCGCGCGACGACCGGCTACTCGTCGTCTTCGTTCCCGTCCCGGTATTTGATCAGCGTGACCGTATTGCCGATGTCGTTGTATTCGACTTTGTCCATGAACGCCTGCATGAGCAACACTCCACGGCCGCTGACCTTCTCCAGGTTTTCCGGGTCCGTGGGATCGGGGATGAGCGACGGATCAAACCCCGCCCCCTCATCGCGAATGACGAAAACACCCTTATTGCGGCACAACGAAACGTGGACATGGATCCGGCGGTTGCAGTAGGGCGGGGTGCGGCGGCGCTCTTCGACCAGCTTCCAGTAGGCATCGATGTCCGTCTCGCGCAGGTCCGAGCCGATACCCAGGTTGCCATGGTAAAGGGCGTTGGCCAAGGCCTCTTCCAAGGCCACGCCCACCCGCGTACTGTCCCCTTCGTCGCACAAGCCCATGTATGCACAATCCTGCTGCACGTAGGAGATCAATGGGCCGATCAGGGCGGAATCGTTTTCCAGCTCGAACGTGCATTCGCTCCGAGTCATGCAGCCCATCAGCCGGCAATGGGAACGCTCACGGTGGGCCAGGGCCAACACGTGGTGGACGGTGTCCAGCAGCCGCGACCCGAGAGATCGCTTCGGCACATAGCTGGCCGCCCCCGCCTCCAACGCCTGTACCGCTAACTCCTCGCTCCCCTTGGAAGTCATCAAAATCGTGGGAATGTGGCGGTATTGGGTCCGCACGGCGGTGACCAGCTTCAGGCCGTCCATCTCCGGCATGATCAGATCCGTGACCACCAGGTCCGGAGCCGCCTGGGTGATCTTCTCCAGTGCGTCGACCCCGTGCACGGCAAACTGGACCTGCAGATCCTCGTCCTTGGCCAACAGACCCTGGACCAGTTGGCGGTCGAGTTCTGAATCGTCAACGACGAGCACCGTTGCCATCAATACCAGCTCCCGGAGACGTGCCAGCACACCGGTGAGTTGAGCCGACAAACCACAGCGGGCCGACGCGCGTGCCGCAGCCCGGGCGGTTCAACCGAACCTGCCCGAGCAGCCCACCCGCCGGTTTGATAGCCGTGCGTCACCCGGGATTCGGCCAGGACACACCGAGACGCCCGGACGACGATCGGGTGCGCCACGTTGTCGTTGTCTTTTGAATAACCGGGCACAGCCTGCTTTCTGCGGTCCTGAGATGACGGTGTTCGCCAGCGGCGGCGCCGGGCGCCTCCCACTGCCATCCAGATTACCACCCCGCGGGACCAAATTATAGCCCGACGGCCCGATGGTATCATAGTGGCCGCCGCGGTGCCAGCCGCCCTGAGCCGGGAAGCTGCACAAGACGGGAAAACCTTTCTGGCGGGACGTCGCAGTCCGCCAGGGCTACTTGTGGCCAGACGCTGAGTCAGGCAGCGCCGGGGGCGGGGTGGGAGAAAAAAGGCCGGGCCGCACCAGAGGGATGCGGCCCGGCCTGAATGGGAGGGGAAGCCTGGCGAAGGCAACAGCCTCGGCAGAGCGCTGCGGGCAAATCCGCTACCGTTCCACCCGCTTGGCCAACCGCTTCAGGTACTCGCGGATCTCCTCCATTTCGCCCCGCAGCCCATGGATTTGGCCTCGGAGTTCATGCACAGCCCGTTCGAACTGCTCCACCGGAGGTCCGCCGGGTCCAGGCCGCAACAACCGGTCCGGCGGCCCAGGCCGGCGTGGGCGCCCAGCCTCAGGCTCGCGCGGACCGCGGTCGAATTCGCGGCGGAGCTTTTCGATATTGCGCATCACCAGCTCGGCGTCCTTGTGGAACCCTGCTGCGTGCAGGTGCTCTACAGCCACCTCGAGGTGGTGGATACGTTCTTCCAGCTCCGATGGCACGCCTCTGGGCGGCCCCGGTGGCCCTTCGGCCGCGATCCGCCGCAGCTCGGCCTGGATGTCCCGGATGTGGGCCTTGATCTCCCTGGCCTCCTCGTCCTGTTCGGGACGCAGATGCTTGAGCCGCTGTTTCAGTCCGTCCAGTTTCCGTTCCAGTTCGCGGCGATGCCGGAGAAGCTCCTCGGGCACGGGGCCGAAACGGGGCCGGTCCGGTCGCGGCCGAGGCCCCCTGAACCGTTCAATCCGCTCGCGGATTTCCCGTTTTCGCGCCTCGGCCCGTTCGCGGAGCTCGACTCTACGCCGCTCGCCGTGTTCCCGGCGCTCGCGTTCAGCTCTTTCCCGGGCCTCGCCTTCTCGAGCCTCGCGCCTCTCACGCTCTTCCAGCTCGCGACGTTCGGCCTCCGCCCGCTCGCGCCGTTCCGCCTGCAAACGCGCTTGCTTTGCCTCGGGCCACCGCCGCTCCTGTTCCACGGCCGGCCGATCCCGGCCGCCCTCCCTGGCACCCCACGCGGGGCTGTCGCCCCCCGGAGCCCAGAGGGCCACCACCACAGCGGCGGCCAACGAATGCCGCCAATAGCGGGTCACTGCGTTCATCGTCGTCCCTCCTTCTCCAAAGGTAGCCTGGGGACGCACCCAGGCCGTCGAAACCAACCAACACGCCAAAAAGGCCGCGATGACACCCGTTTGTGCCACCGCCAAGCGGCCGCGCGACGGCCGCTGCCAACTCGCCCCGGACAGCCGCAGCAGTTGCTCCACCCGCCGGGCCAACCCAGACCGAAAGCCCCTTCCACGGACACCCAGCCAGGCCAAGCGCACCGGACGAACCAGTTGCTGGCCAAGCGTCACCAAACATTCGGCCAATAGCCCCGGGCCGTCGGGCACCAGCAGACTGGCCTCGTCGGCGGCCGCCTCGGCGGC